>JAERMP010000224.1 GCA_016844515.1 Thermoleophilia bacterium
GGTCGCATGCCACGAGAGCGGGCCGCTTGCCCTCCTTGCGCAGGAGGAGAGCCAGCTTGGCGGCAGTCGTCGTCTTGCCCGACCCCTGGAGCCCGGCGAGGAGGATCGCGGTCGGCGGTCGTCCGAATGCGAGCCGCGAGTCCCCAGCCACCATCAGAGCGGTGAGCTCCTCGTGGACGATCTTGACCACCTGCTGGCCGGGCGAGAGGCTCTTGAGCACGTCCTGCCCGAGCGCGCGCTCCTTGACCGTGGCTGTGAAGTCCCTCGCAACCTCCAGGTTGACGTCGGCCTCGAGGAGCGCGAGCCGAACTTCGCGCATCGCCTTCGAGATCGACTCCTCATCGAGTCGGCCGCGTCCCCGCAGGTCGCCTAAAGCGCCCTGAAGCCTGTCTGAGAGCGTGTCGAACACGGCCGGACAGTGTACGTCGAGGTATTCGTGCGCTTCGTCACGTAGACGCGCCTGCAACAGCCTCCTACACTCCGGCCGTGGCTCAGCCGCGAAAACCGCGAGTCGACCTGCCGGGAGGCACGGTCACGCTCCTCTTTACAGACATCGAGGGCTCGACGCAGCTCCTCCGCCGGCTCGGCTCGCTCTACGCCCGCGTCCAGGAGAACCATCGACGCCTCCTGCGGGACGTGTTCGCCCGGTTCGACGGACGGGAGGTCGACACGCAGGGCGATGCCTTCATGGTCGCGTTTCGGGGAGCACACGACGCCGTGAACGCCGCTGCGGAGATCCAGCGGCAGCTCGCCGCGGAGCCCTGGCCCGACGGTGCGGAGTTGCTCGTCAGGATCGGCATTCACACGGGACAGCCGGACCGTGGCAGCGAGGGCTACGTCGGCATCGACGTCGTCCGTGCGGCCCGGATCTGCGCAGTCGCGCATGGAGGCCAGATCGTCCTTTCGGGGGCCACCCAAGATGTCGTCGCCCAGGCGGGCACCGAGACGACCGACCTCGGCGTGTATGCGCTCAAGGACTTCCCCGTCGCCGAACGCCTCTTCCAGCTTCTCGCACCAGGGCTCGAGCGCGAGTTCCCGGCTCTCCGCACGTCGTTCGCGACCAACCTCCCGGCCATTCCCTCGCCGCTCGTCGGACGAGACCGAGAGCTAGAGCTGGTCGCGGGGCTTCTCGCCGGCGGCGACACGCGACTCGTCACCCTGACGGGAACGGGAGGCGCGGGCAAGTCACGGCTCGCCCTCGAGGCGGCGAGAAACGCGCTCCGCGAGTTCCCTGACGGCGTCTACCTCGTCTCGCTCGCTCCGCTCACCGAGCCCGACCTCGTCCTCGCCGAGATCGCACGCGTGCTCGGCGTCCGGGACACGACGTCGCGGCCGCGCGTCGAGACGCTGGCCGACGCGCTACGCGGGCGGCGGATCCTGCTCGTGATCGACAACTTCGAGCACCTTACGGCTGCGGCGAAAGACCTCGGGCTCCTCCTCCGGCGCGCTCCCGACCCGGTCGTCCTGGCGACGAGTCGTGGACGTCTGCGCATCTCGGGCGAGCACGTCGTGACCGTGGGGCCGCTCCCCAACGACGACGCCGCCACGCTCTTCCTCGAGCGTGCGTCCGCTGCGGACCCCGCGTTCCGCGCGGAGGACGCCGATCGGGCGCTCGTGGGGCAGATCTGCAGCCGCGTCGACCGCCTTCCCCTGGCGATCGAGCTGGCAGCCGCCCGGACGCCCGTGCTCGGACTGGAAGAGCTCCTCGTCCGGCTCGACCACACTCTCGGAGTCCTAACGGGAGGCCTCCGCGACGCCCCTGCCAGGCAACGAACACTGCGCGCGACGATCGACTGGAGCTACATGCTGCTCAGCCCTTCCCAACGAGCGCTTCACGCAGCCCTCGCCGTCTTTCGTGGCGGCTCGACGCTCGTTGCAATCGAGACGGTCTGCGGGACGCTCTCGGGAAACCTCGTCGGAGACCTCTCCGAGCTCGTCGATACGGGGCTCTTGCGACGCGAGGCGGTCGCCGGAGTCGATCCGCGCTTTCGGATGCTCGCAACGGTGCACGAGTATGCGCGCGAGATCCTCGACGCGGTAGCGAATGCCGATCAGCTGCGCGAGCGGCACGCGGCCTTCTTCGCGGAACTGGCCGAGCGTGCGGAGTCGGGTCTCGAAGGCGACGACCAGGCTGGATGGCTCGTACGCGTAGAGCGGGAGCTCGACAACGTGCGCGCCGCCCTCGAGTTCGCCTTCCGTTCGGGCCACACCGAGCTTGGGCTGCGCGTCGTGTCGTCGCTCGGGCGATTCTGGCGGGCGCACGGCCACGTGACGGAGGCGCGGCGCTGGCTCGCGCAGGGTCTTTCCGTTCACGGCGACGTGCCGAAAGAGGTGAGGGCGTACGCCGTCTGGACGGCCGCTCGCCAGGCGATGGCACAGCACGACTACGACGCCGCAGCCCCGCTAGCCTGCGAAGCGAACGCGCTCTTCCGGGAGACGGGACACGAGCGCGAGGTTGTCTTCTCGCTCTGCGAGCTGGCCAACATCGCGCTCGTCCGAGACGAGATCGACCAGGCACGGGTGTTCGCAGAGGAAGCGGGCACAGTCGCCGCCTCACTTGGAGACGCTCGCACGGTATCCGCAGTCCTCCAGCTCCAGGCCTCGGTGGCAAGCACGCGAGGAGAGCACTGGCGAGCCCAGGAGCTCCACGACGAGGCGCTTGCACTCCGCCGCACCCTCGGCGACCGCCTGCTAGTGCTGGACTCCGCGTACAACCTCGGCGACGCGGCGTTCGCGGCCGAGGATCACGAGCGCGCGCAGGAAGCACTCGAGGAGTGCCTCGCGCTCTCGCGCGATCTCGGCGACGCGCTACACGAGGCTGCGGCGCTGTGCGTCCTCGGCGAGGTAGCCCTCCTCGACGGCGCTCTGGGACGTGCGGAAGACCTGTTGCGCGAGAGCCTCGAGATCTACGCGGGTCTGCCCGACCACCGAGCGAGTGCCGAGTGCGTACTGGGGCTGGCAGGCGTCAGCGCAGCCCACGGACGCTTCGACGAGGCGGCGCGTCTCTTGGGTGCTACGGAGGCTCTCCGACAGGACGACGGCATGCTGCCCAGCGAGCTTCGGATCGCTTCGTACGTTGAGCCGATTCTCTGCTCGAACCTCGGAGAACACTTCGCGGCGCGGAAGGAGGAAGGACGCCTGCTCGACCGCGAGTTCATCCTTCGAGAACTCGGCGCAGTTGCCCGTTTGACGGCCCGGGAGTAAGGTGGTGGCTCTGGTCTGCGCCAGGAGGGAGTTGTCATGAAGAAGCCGGTGAAGGGAAAGGGCAAGGATCTCAAGGAGGCCTTGGACAAAGCGGCAGACGAGGTCGACTCGGACGCGCTCGGCGAGTACAAAGTCGAGCTACACGTCGAGGTCGGCAACCCAAGGATCACCGAGTACCGCGTCACCATCACGCCCGTCTAGCCCGTCCGCGAGGTCGGCGCGCTACGCCGCTGGGGCTCTCGAGTCTTCCCTTTCGGCTGGACGCGCCTCGTTCATCGCCTTGAAGCCGCCGAGCTCGGCGACGGTCACGTCGGCAACGACGCCGGCGAGCCCGAGCAGAGAGACGATTCGGCTCCGCATGACGATGCCGAGCAGCAGAAGCGCCCATCCGGCAAGGCCCACCGGGCCGAACGCGATCGCGGTCTCGCGTTGCTCGCCCACGCGTTGATCATAGTGTCCCGTCGGCGGCGCGTCAGCTGGCCCAGGCGGCGACCGCGGCCGGAAGGGATACCGCTCCGATCCGGTCGATCATGTCCGGATTGGCGGCGTAGAGGTTGTGTAGCGGAACGAGCCTGATCTCCGGCTCACCGGAGATCCCCAGCTCGCTCACGACGGGCAGCATGCGCTGCTCGAGAAAGCTGTGGAAGGCTTGCTCCGTCTGCCACACGTCGCACACCTCGAGCCCTTCGTCGGTCAGGGTCGCTACGTGAAGCACGCCGCCAGCAGCGGGGTTCCCATCGAGGCCGAGCCTCGCCATGACAGCGTCGTACTGGTCGGATGTGACTCCGGGCCAGTGCATGAACATCGCGACAGCCATTCCCAGTCCTCCTTAACCCTCGTCGCGGTAGGGACGTGGTCACAGCGTACGCTGGCAATCGGAGGACTGCAACGAGCTTGACCCCTCGTTCGAGGGAACTTGCTGTGAGGAGCTCACCCGGCGATGAGAGCGCGCGCGTAGTCGTGCGCGTCGAACGGGCGGAGGTCGTCGACACCTTCGCCGACTCCGACCAGCTTCACCGGCAGCCCGAGCTCGACTGCGATCGCGATGGCGACACCGCCGCGGGCACTGCCGTCCAGCTTGGTCAACGCGACCCCGGTCACGCCGACTGCATCGCCGAACAACCGGGCTTGCTGAAGCCCGTTCTGACCCGTGGTGGCGTCGACGACGAGGAGCGTCTCGTGCGGTGCGCCTTCGATTCTGGTCGCGATGACACGACGTACTTTCTCGAGCTCTGCCATGAGGTTCGTCTGCGTGTGCAGGCGACCGGCGGTGTCGATGATCGCCACGTCGTGCCCGCGGGCGCGAGCCGCCTCGACCGCGTCGAACGCGACGGCGGCGGGGTCGGCCCCTCGTGGCGCGCCGACGAAGTCTGCACCGGCCCGCTCGGCCCAGATCTCCAGCTGCTCCTCGGCAGCCGCGCGAAAGGTGTCCGCGGCGCCGACGAGCACCGAGCGGCCGTGCTCGCCCAGCTTCTGGGCCAGCTTGCCGATCGTCGTGGTCTTGCCGGTGCCGTTGACGCCGACGACGAGGATCACGCTCGGCGTGCTCGCGAGCTCGAGGGTCGGCGCGACGCCGAAGATCGCCTCGACCTCCTCGACGAGCGCATCCTCGAGCCCACCCGCGACGCCTCGGGCTTCGAGGCGACGGACGATCTCGGCAGTGGCCGGCACACCGACGTCA
>JAERMP010000225.1 GCA_016844515.1 Thermoleophilia bacterium
GACGCGTCCCAGCGCGCGACGCGTTCGCACGACTGCGCTCAAGTAGCCCATGAGCTGGCTCGAGTGTTCCTCGGCGAAGCGAACGGCGGATGCGTTGGCGACGCCCTCGAGCTCGAGGTCGGACAGAGAGACATCGACGAAGGCGAACGTCGTCGCGTCCGTGTCGCGAACGGACGGTGCAACGCTCGCCGCGAGTCGATTTCCGACGACGAGGACGTGGTCGAAGGCGCCAGCCTCGATGCGACCGACGATGCGCTCGAGCGCATCATCGTCCATCTCTTCCACCCCGACGACGGCGCCGTCAAAGTCCCAGATGGACTCCGCGGACCGGAGCCCCTTCGTCGCCAGGCTGGCGAGCTTTCGATCCGGGCTTCGCGTGGGGATGAGGATCGCGACGCGCGGCGCGGCCGAGGAGAGTGCGCCGTCGCGAGCCTCGGACGCAGGCGCCGCCGCGGGGTTCGGGAGTTGTGGAGCGCCACCGCTCGCGGTGAGCGCCATGACTGCAGCGACAATCGAGCCGACGACGGCGAACTCGACGACGCGACGCGTGCGCCGACCGAGCGCAACCGAGGAGCTCGGCCGCAGGAGCGCCGGTGCGGGCAGCCGGAGCAACGGATCCTGACGAACGATCTGTCCTGAAAGCTGCTGGAGCTCGACGCTCGGTTGCAGCCCGAGATCGTCGTCCAGGCGACGGCGGGTCAGCTCGTAGACCTCGAGCGCCTCAGCGTGTCGACCGCATCGGTAGAGCGACAGCATGAGCTGCGCGACAAAGCGTTCGCGATAGGTGTTCTGTGCGACCAGCGCCTGCAGCTCGCCTATCGCCTGGTCGTGGCAGCCGCGAGCGAGCTCGGCGGCGAAGCGCAGCTCATAGGTCCGAAGCCTGAGCTCCTCCAGTCGGTCGGCCTCCGCGCGTCCGGCTGACGCCAACGCGACGTCCGCAAGAGCGGGGCCGCGCCACATCGCGAGCGCTGCCGCCGTCAGCTCCACCACCTGCTCATGCTCGTCCATGGCGGCGGCCAGCGACGCCCGCTCTTGCTGTTCGACGAACGTGCGAGCGTCGAGCTGGGCGCCGCCCAGCTCGAGCGCATAGCCGGCTCCACGCCGGACGAGCACCGGGCCGTATCCATTGAACAGCTGCCGGAGACGCGAAATGTACGACTCGAGCGTGTGTGCCGCCGACGGCGGCGGGTCGACGCCCCAAACCTCGTCGACGAGACGCTCGACCGGGACGACCTCGCCCGCCCGGAGCAGGAGGACGGCCAGAACGGCCCGCTGCTTGGCTCCCCCGAGTGCGATCCGCTCGCTACCGCTCGCAACTTCCAGCGGGCCGAGGACACGAAACTCGATGCGGTCCCTCGCCACACGCGTAGCAAAGCACGTTCGCCCACGCGGCGAAAGCCCCTTCGAGCGGGTTGCAAGCGTGCTGCAAGCGTTGTCGAGCCGCCTGCGAGCAGCATGCATGGCCGGCGGCGCACGCTCACGGCGTCACCGACCGAAAGGAGCTCTCATGTGGAGCTTGCCGCGAGGGCTCATCGGAGCCGTCGCCATCACCGCCGTTCTCGCCGTGGTTGGAGCTGCGAACGGCATGCAATTCTCTTCCTGGGCGACGGCCCAGAAGATCGACGAGATCGGAGGGAACAGCACCGAGCTCAACACTGCGGCCGTCGACGGGTGCCCGATCCAGTCACCGGACGGGTTGAGCCTGTACATGGCCTCGAGTCGCCCGGGCGGACAGGGCAACCTCGACATCTGGGTCGCGACCCGTGAGAGCACGGGTGCGTCGTGGGGTGCGCCGCAGAACCTCACGGCGATCAACACGGCTGCCGACGAGTTCTGCCCGACCCCGGTGCGCGGGAACGGCCTCTTCTTCGTCAGCCGCAAGGTCGTGACGGGCGTGACCTGCGGACTCGGAGACATCTACTTCACGCGCCGCAACCCGGTTCACGGCTGGAGCGAGCCCCAGCACTTCGCCTGCGCACCGGACGGCCCGAACACCGTCCTCGACGAGCAAGGTCCCTCGCGCGTCACGATCGACGGGACCGAGTACCTCTACTTCTCGAGCTCGCGGGCAGCCGCGCAGCCCGGCGGCCTCGTCAACGGCGACATCTACGTCAGCGAGCGCGTCGGCGACGGCTTTGGCCCGGGTGTCGCCGTGGCGGGCCTGAACGAAGCTGCGGCGAACGACATCCAGCCGAACGTTCGCAAGGACGGACTCGAGGTCGTGTTCAGCTCGAACCGGGGCGGCGGAGGCGGCTTGCAGGACATCTGGGTCGCGACGCGCGAGAGCACGAACGATCCGTGGTCGGCGCCTTTCAATCTCGGCAGCGCAGTCAACACCACGGCGAGCGAGACGCGACCGTCGCTGTCCTGGAATGCCGACCAGCTCCTGTTCGGCCGGCAGGCCCCGAACTACGCCGGCGAGGGTGGCACGGGCATGACAGACATCTACGTCGCAAAGCGCGAGAAGCTCGAAGGAGGTGGCAGCTGATGACCGGTCGCACCCGAGGAGCCATCACGCTCTTCGTCGCAACCGCCGCACTTACCGTGGCCGGGCTGGCCTCGGCTACGTGGGCGTCGGCCGACAAGATCGACACGGTGGGCGGTAACAGCACCGAGCTGAACACGCCGTCGCAGGATGGCTGCCCGATCCAGTCGCCGGACGGGCTGAGCCTGTACATCGCCTCGAACCGTCCGGGAGGCAAGGGTGGGCTCGATATCTGGGTGGCCACGCGCGCGAGCGCGGGCGCGTCGTGGGGCGCTCCGCAGAATCTGGGCGAGCCCGTCAACTCGGCCGCGGACGACTTCTGCCCGACGCCCGTCGGCAAGAACGGGCTGTTCTTCGTGAGCCGAGAGGCACTCCCGGGTGCCTGCGGACAGGGCGACATCTACTTCACCCACCGCATCACAGCAGGCACCTGGATGGAACCGGAGCGGCTCCTCTGCGCCCCGGCCGGCCCGAACTCCGAGCTCGACGAGCAGGGTCCGTCCTGGGTGGACGTCAGCGGCAAGCTGCGGGGACCGAAGCATCTCTACTTCTCGCGCAGCTCCGTCTCGCCGAGCGTTCCGGGCGAGATCTTCATGAGCTCGAGGCAAGCAGGCGCCCGCTTCGGGCCGGCCACCGCCGTCGCAGAGCTGAACGAAGCGGCGGCGAACGACATCCAGCCCAACGTCCGCGCCGACGGGCTCGAGGTCGTGTTCTCCTCGAGCCGTGCCGGGACTCTCGGAGGTCAGGACGTCTGGGTCGCGACCCGCCTCGCCATCGGCGATCCGTGGTCGGCCCCGGTCAACCTCGGCTCGGTGGTGAACACCGCCGCGGGTGAGACGCGTCCGTCGCTCTCACGAGACGGGAAGCAACTCCTCTTCGGCCGCGCGCCCGGGCCTGAGGGAAGCGGAGACATCTACGTGACGACGCGGCCGTAGCCGGGACGACTGGAGACCCCTCATGGCGGCGCGGGCCCGCCCGCGCCGCCTACGTCTCGGCGGGCTCGCGCTGCGCGCCCGAGAGGTGCGCCTTCAGGCGCAGGATCGCCTTCGTGTGCAGCTGCGAGACGCGCGACTCGGTGACGCCGAGAACCTCCCCGATCTCGCGGAGGGTCAGCTCCTCGTAGTAGTAGAGCGTGACGACGAGCTTCTCGCGCTCGGGGAGGTCGGAGATCGCCTCGGCGGAAGTGCGGGAGATCTCGTGCAGGCTGTCCTCGAGCTCGTCGCCCGTTACTCCGAGCTTCTTTGCAATCTCCTCGTCGGTCGGCGCGCGCATCAGCTCCTTCTCGAGCACGGCGATCGCCCGCTCGATCTGGCGGGCGCGCGTGCGTACCGAACGAGGCACCCAGTCGAGCGAGCGCAGCTCGTCGATGATCGCGCCGCGGATGCGCGCCATCGCAAAGGTCTCGAACTTGATCTCGCGTCCTGGATCGAAGCGCTCGATCGCGCCGATGAGGCCCAGCAAGCCGTACGAGACGAGATCCTGCTCGTCGACGTGGGACGGCAGGCTCGCCCCGACACGTCCGGCGACGAACTTCACGAGCGGCGCGTACGTCAGGATGAGCCGGTCGCGGAGAGCCTGGTCTCCGGATTTGCGGAACTCCAGCCAGAGCACCTGAGTCTGGTCCACCGCAGCCACGGGAAGAGAATACGCCGCGCGGAGCCGGACTCCTCAGGCTCGCTTGCGCATTAGTGCTCGCCGTGAGAGGTCGCCCAGCCACACAGCGAGTGCCGCAGCCGCCAGCGCGATGACCCACGCGCCCCCGCCTTCGAGCGCCGAGAAGACGGCGATCAGCCCGAGGCCCGCCGCTAGTACGGCGAAGAGAAACCCAAGCGCGCGCCGGTGCACAGGGTGAGTCTGCCAAGTAACAGTCTGTTACTTGGCAGCGGGGTACCATTGGCCCTCGCAGCCCAGGGGCGTAGCTCAGCTGGTAGAGCGGCGGTCTCCAAAACCGTAGGTCGCAGGTTCGAGTCCTGTCGCCCCTGCTGAGAAGAGGAGCGCCGGCTCGGAAGCCGGCGCTCCTCTTTCCTTCGGAGGGTTGCCTACTTCTTGAATGTGAAGTTGGCCACGTGACTCGTGCCGTCGCTCAGCTCGACGATCAGCTTGCGGGAGGTGTTGGCCCACGCCTTGTCCGTCTTCCAGACGTAGGTGTACTGGCCGGTCGTCGCGTCGTACGAGAGACTGCTCGATCCAGCCGTCACCGTTTCCTCGATGACATCGAGTGTCGCCGACGCGTCGCCGGCGATCCTCTGCGATACGGGGAACCCGGTCGCGAAGACGTTCAAGCCCTGGTCTCCCCCGAGGCTGAACTTCACCGGAATCGCGCTACCCGCTTTGGCCACGTTGAAGACCTGCGGATTGTCGACCGGCGAGAAGAAGCCCGCGAAGTCGTAGACGACGCTGTAGGCGTGCGTCTGCGACGCTTGATTCCCGATGTTGTCGGTCGCCGTGACGGTGAAGGTCTTGGCGCCGATCGACAGCGTGTTAATCGGGCTTCCGTCCGGCACGTCGCCGATGCACGAGGCCAAGCCCGATCCTCCGGCTTCGTCCTCGCACGCGTAGTCCGCGAGGACGACCTGGCCCAACGTGTAATCAGCACCCTCAGGC
>JAERMP010000226.1 GCA_016844515.1 Thermoleophilia bacterium
GCGATAACTGCGTCTCCGTGCGGCGGCTGCCGGCAGTGGCTGCACGAGATGGGCGTTGAGCGCGTGGTCTTCCGCAACGGAGGCCGCGTCGTGACGATGACCCCGGACGAGCTCCTGCCGGAGTCGTTCGACAGCTCGAACCTGTCGTGACCATGTGGAGAAGAGTGCGCGCTTTCGGGGCCGTTTCGTGTCCCATGCGTGCGCGCTTCCCCGATATGCTCGCAGTGGGTGGTGGGATGGGGTGCCCCAAAGAAGGACCCCCGTGAAAAGTGGGTTCGTCGCCGTCGCAGGTCGCCCGAACGTCGGCAAGTCGACGCTCGTGAACGCGCTTTGCGGCGAGAAGATCGCGATCACGTCGAAGGTGCCGAACACGACCCGGCGGCGTCTCTTCGGCGTCGCGAACGGCGTCGACTACCAGCTCGCGCTCGTCGACCTTCCGGGATTCCAACGGCCGATGGACGCACTCACCGAGCGGATGCAGCAGACCGTGGATGCGTCGTTCGAAGACGTCGATGCCGTGCTGCTCGTCGTGGATGCGCGGGCGCGCATCGGCGCAGGCGATCGATTCGTCGCTCGTCGGGTGTTCGGGCTCGAGAAGCCGGTCATCATCGCGCTCAACAAGGTCGACCGGCTCAAGCCGGGGCACATCGCGTCTCAGATGAAGGTGGCCGCAGGACTCGGCGACTTCCACGCGCTGCATCCGGTCAGCGCGATCACGAAGGACGGCGTGGCCGAGCTCCGCGACGACCTCGTCTTCCTGCTTCCGGAAGGCCCCGCGTACTTCGGACGCGAGCAGGCCACCGACCTCGCAGTCGAGGAGCGGGTGGCCGAGGTCATCCGCGAGAAGGCGCTCCATCTCACGCGCGAGGAGGTCCCGCACGCGATCATGGTCGAGGTGGAGGAACTGGGGGAGAAGAGCGTCCGCGCGCTGCTCTACGTGGAGAGCGAGTCCCAAAAGGGGATTCTCGTCGGCAAGCGCGGCGCGATGGTGCGCGAGATCGGCACGCGCGCGCGGCCCGAGGTGGAGGCGCTCGTCGGGCACCCCGTGTTCCTCGAGCTCGTGGTGAAGGTGCGGCCGAAGTGGCGCCGCGACCCGAAGATGCTCGAGCGCCTCGGGCTGTAGGCCAACGTCCTCAGCCAGCGGCCTTGCGTGCGTTCCAACGAACGATGCCGGTATCGCACGCCGCCGTCACATACGTGATCGGAGGCGTCACAGATGCGGGGACCTGCTGTGTGCTCTGGGCGCGAAACGTCCCCGTTGCGAGTGTCGCGCCTATCTTGCCCTTCAGGAAGCCCGAGCTGTCGGTCCGCGAGAACGAACCGTCCGCCGTCAACGTCAGCGGCTTGGAGAAGATGGAGCGGACGCTTCCCCCCGAGGACGAAAGCTGCACGATACCTCCGGACTGCTTGCATTTGGACTTGTACTCGTACGCGAACTCGCGGAGCCCCTTGCCGTTCGCAGCGAGCGTGAAGCAGAGCTTCTTCTTCTGAGAGGTCGTGCCCACGAATCGTTTGCCGGAGAACTTGCACCCGATCGCGTCGGCGAGAACAGTGTCAGTGGGCGTGGCCCCAGCGGGCGCGCCCATGAGGACGACGACACCGGCGCACAGCATTCCTGTCGCCGCGCCCGCCTTGAACACACGCCGCACTCGTAGCATTTGGAACGAGGCGAACCTTACTCCTGTCCGTGAGCGCGGTCAACGCTCGCCCGAGTCCGGATGTGATCTGGTGAGGGCTACACTCGGACGGTGGCGAAGACACCCGTACTGGTCGGCGGGTTCGAGCTTCCAGCTGGGCTGCGGCTGCCGCGCATCGGCTCGGTCGACGCCGTCTCGCTCGAGGAGCGCGCGGCGACGCTTGCGAAGCGCTCGATCAAGCGCGAGTCGAAGGTGCAGGCGCTTCACCTTGCGATCCGGATGATGGACCTCACGACGCTCGAGGGGCAGGACACTCCCGGGAAGGTTGCCGCTCTCTGCTCGAAGGCGATGCGGCCAGACCCGGCGGACCTCTCGGTTCCCTCGGTCGCGGCGGTCTGCATCTACCCGAATCTCGTCGCGACGGCGAAAGAGCGCGTCGGCGGGAGCGGTGTGAAGGTCGCCTCCGTCGCGACCGCGTTCCCCTCCGGGCAGTCTCCCACCGAGATCAAGGTGGCAGAGACGCGCGCCGTGGTCGAGCTCGGCGCGGACGAGGTCGACATGGTCATCGACCGTGGCGCCTTCCACTCGGGGCGCTACGCGAAGGTGTACGACGAGATCGTCCAGGTCAAGGAGGCGTGCGGCGACGCGCGTCTCAAGGTCATCCTCGAGACCGGTGAGCTCGGCACGTACGACAACGTCCGCCGCGCGTCGCTGCTCGCGATCGCCGCCGGTGCGGACTTCATCAAGACGTCGACGGGGAAGATCAGCCCTGCGGCGACGCTGCCGGTGACGCTCTGCATGATGGAGGTCGTTCGCGACGTGTACGTCGAGACGGGCCACAAGATCGGGATCAAGCCGGCGGGCGGGATCCGCGCATCGAAGCAGGCGATCCAGTACCTCGTCGTCCTCTACGAGACGCTCGGCCGCGAGTGGATGACACCCGACCTGTTCCGGTTCGGCGCCTCGTCGCTCCTGAACGACGTCCTCATGCAGCTTCGCAAGGAGAAGACGGGGCGCTATCAGTCCGGCGACTACTTCACCATCGACTGATGGCCCAGGTCGAGAAGCGCCCATCCTCCGTGCCCGCTCCGCTTGAGTGGGAGTACGCTCCAGCACCGGAATCGCGGGACGTCGTCCAGATCCGCGAGCGGTACGGGCTCTTCGTCGGCGGCGAGGAGGTCGAGCCGCGGACGGGCGAGTGGTTCCCGTCGATCTCGCCGTCCACCGAGGAGCAGCTCTTCGAGGTGGCGCTCGCCGGGGAGGCGGATGTGGATCTCGCGGTCGGCGCTGCCCGGGCTGCGTTCGAGAACGGCTGGTCGGAGCTCGCGCCGCCGGAGCGCGCCAAATACCTGTTCCGGATCGCGCGGATCCTCCAGGAGCGCGCGCGGGAACTCGCGGTCGCCGAGTCGCTCGACGGCGGGAAGCCCATTCGCGAGTCGCGCGATGTCGACATCCCGCTCGCCGCCGCGCACTTCTTCTACTACGCGGGTTGGGCCGACAAGCTCGAGTACGCCTTCCCGAACCGGACTCCGAGGCCGCTCGGCGTCGCTGCGCAGATCATCCCCTGGAACTTCCCACTGCTCATGCTCGCGTGGAAGATCGCGCCGGCGCTGGCGTGCGGGAACACCGTGGTGCTCAAGCCGGCCGAGACGACGCCGCTGACCGCGATGATCTTCGCGGACGTCTGTCGCCAGGCGGAGCTCCCGCCGGGTGTCGTCAACCTCGTGACCGGTGACGGCACGACCGGGGCGCATCTCGTTCGCCACAAGGGGATCGACAAGCTCGCCTTCACGGGCTCGACCGAGGTCGGGAAGCTGATCATGCGCGAGCTCGCGGGCCGGGATGTTCGGCTGACGCTCGAGCTCGGCGGCAAGGCGGCGAACATCGTGTTCGATGATGCCGCGCTCGACCAGGCGGTCGAGGGGATCGTCAACGGGATCTACTTCAACCAGGGGCACGTGTGCTGCGCGGGCTCGCGGCTGCTCGTGCAGGAGTCGATCTACGAGCCGCTGATCGAGAAGCTGAA
>JAERMP010000071.1 GCA_016844515.1 Thermoleophilia bacterium
TTCCGTGAGCTCGGCGTGTCCGCGCGCGTTGTCGATGCGCTCGCCGCTCACTCCATCCACGCACCCTTCCCGGTGCAGTCCCTCGTCCTCCCCGACGCGATCGCCGGGCTCGATGTTCTCGCCAAGTCGCAGACCGGCTCGGGCAAGACGCTTGCCTTCGCGATTCCGATCGTCGAGCGGACGACCTCGAGCGACCGGCGCCCCAGCGCGCTCGTCCTCGTACCAACGCGGGAGCTTGCGCTCCAGGTAACCGCGGAGTTCGCGGCGCTCGCCCCTGCGAACGGCCTTCGCGTCGCCGCCGTCTACGGAGGTACGCCGCTTCGCTCACAGGCGGAGCGCGCCCGTACTGCGCACATCATCGTCGCCACACCCGGCAGGCTCCAGGATCTCGCCGATCGGCGAATGCTCGATCTCTCTGCGATCAAGATCCTGGTTCTCGACGAGGCCGACCGGATGCTCGACATGGGCTTCAAGCCGCAGGTCGACAAGATCCTTCGGCTCGTCCCCAAGAACCGCCAGACGATGTTCTTCTCGGCCACGCTCGACGGCGAGGTCGGCACGCTCGCGCGTTCGTACACGAGCAGCCCGTCCCACTTCGAGTCTGAGCCACCCTCCGATCGCGAGTACGGCGACATCGCACATCGCTTCGTCGCCGTACGACCCGACACCAAGCTCGAGACACTCGTCCAGCACATCCGTGAGAACGACGGACTGACGCTCGTCTTCGTCCGTACGAAGCGAGGCGCCGACAAGCTCGTCCGCAAGCTGGCCTTCCACGAGGTCGATGCGGTCGCGATGCACGGCGATCTCTCGCAGTCCGTGCGGCAGCGTGCGCTTCAGCGCTTCTCGAGCGGGAAGGTCTCGGTTCTCGTCGCGACTGACGTCGCCGCCCGAGGTCTGGACATCGACGACATCGCCCACGTGATCAACTACGACCCGCCGGACGAGGACAAGGGCTACGTTCATCGCACCGGACGCACCGGTCGCTCGGGGCGAAGCGGTATTGCGATTACCTTCGTCCTCCCCGATCAGCAGGACGAGACGAGCCGGGTCGCGAATCGTCTTGGGCACCGCGAGCAGTTCGAGGAGGCAGGGCTCGAAACCGCTCGGCCACGGCTCGTCTATACGAGCCGCCGCGGCCGCCGCTCCAAGTGGTAACCGGCACTCCGTAGTTAGGCGCCGGGCTCTCGGTGAGCGCGCGGATGCGCTTTCCGGAGTCCGTTGCCAACATCGGAGGCCGTGGATAGTGGTGGGGCACCAACCAACCGCACACGCGATCCCGGCCCGGGCGCCGGTCTAACCGGCGAAGAGGTTCTTTCGCGGCGGGCGCAGTTCGGCCCGAACGTGCTCGCCGAGCCGCCGAAGCCGTCCCATCTGCGCCAGTTCGGCGCGAACCTCGTCCACCTCTTCGCGCTGCTCCTCTGGCTGGGCGCGGTGCTGGCCTTACTCGGCGGGCTGCCAGAGCTCGCCGCCGCGATCGTCGTCGTGATCCTCGTCAACGCCGTGTTCGCGTTCGCGCAGGAGTACCGGGCGGAGCGGGCGAGCGAGGCCCTGCGCAGAGTGCTCCCGCAGACCGCACGCGTGCGTCGCGACGGGCAGGAGCGCGAGATCTCGGCGGAGGAACTTGTTCCCGGCGATGTCGTCCTCCTCGTGCCGGGCGACCGCGTGAGCGCGGACGCCGAGGTCGTCACGCGGCACGAGCTGCGGGTCGACAACTCGACGCTTACCGGTGAGTCGCGCCCGGTCGAGCCGGAGCGGCTCGTCTTCGCGGGCACGCACGTCGTGCGCGGGACTGCGGTGGCCATCGTCGAGGCCACGGGGATGGCCACCGAGTTCGGGCGCATAGCGGAGCTGACTCAACAGGGTCGTGAGGACCCGAGCCCACTCGAGGTCGAGCTCCGCCGCGTGACGCGTCTCGTCGCGCTCATCTCGTTCGGGCTTGGCTCGCTCTTCTTCGTCGTCGCTGGCTTCCTCGGAATGGGCCTCCAGGAGCGGTTCGTGTTCGCGATCGGCGTCACCGTCGCGAACGTCCCGGAGGGACTGCTCCCGACCGTGACCCTCTCGCTCGCGCTCGGGACGCAGCGGATGGCGCGACGGAACGCCCTCGTCCGCAGGCTCTCGTCGGTCGAGACTCTCGGCGAGACGACCGTAATCTGTACCGACAAGACCGGGACCCTCACCGAGAACGAGATGACCGTCGAGCGTATCTGGTCACCCGAGCACGGGTGGTTCGACGTCGAGGGCGCCGGGTACGAGCCGTTCGGTCGTTTCCTCCAGAACGGCGACGTGGCCGATCCACGGAAGCTCCGAGAGCTGCTGCGCTGCGGGCTCCTCTGCAACGACGCGCGGCTGACGGCCGGCGCCACGGGAATCGAGGTCCTCGGCGACCCGACGGAGGCGGCGATCGTGGTGGTCGCGGAGAAGGGCGGCCTGCGCCACGAGCAGGAGGCTGCACAGCGTCCGCGCGTGGGCGAGATCCCGTTCGATTCGATGCGGAAGCGGATGACGACCATCCATCTCTTCGGCGGACGCCGAATCGCCTACGTGAAGGGGGCTGCCGAGGTGATCGTCTCCCGGACGGGGCTGGATGCCAATGCGCAACAAGCCGCCCTGGCCGCGGCCGAGGAGATGGAACGCAGCGCGTTGCGTGTACTCGCGCTCGCCCGGCGTGTCCTTCCCGAGGGCGTCGACCAACCGGACGAGGTCGAGAGCGAGCTCGAGTTCCTGGGTGTCGTCGGGATGCTCGACCCGCCGCGGCCCGAAGTTCCTGCTGCGATCGCGAGCTGCAGGGCGGCGGGGATCCGCGTGATCATGGTCACCGGGGACAGCGGCTACACCGCAGAGGCTGTCGCGCGGCGCATCGGACTCGTGCACGACGAGGCGCACGTGATCGGGCCGGCCGAGCTCGACGCTGTGAGCGACGACACGCTCCTCGAGCGGCTCGCGGAGCGCGACGTGATCTTCGCCCGCATCTCCCCCGAGCAGAAGCTCCGCCTCGCACGCGTCCTGCGCGCAGGCGGGGAGATTGTCGCGATGACCGGGGACGGCGTGAACGACGCTCCGGCCCTGAAGGAGGCAGACATCGGCATCGCGATGGGAAGGTCGGGCACCGACGTCGCGCGCGAGACGGCGGACATGGTGCTCCTCGACGACAACTTCGCCTCGATCGTCGCCGCGGTCGAGGAGGGGCGCGCCGTCTACGACAACATCAGGCGCTTCGCCGCGTACCACTTCTGCTCGAACGTCGGCGAGCTGGTCCCGTTCCTTGTCTGGGGCATCTCGGGAGGGGCGATTCCGCTGCCCCTCACCGTGATGCAGGTGCTCGCGATCGACCTCGGGACGGACATGCTCCCCGCGATCGCCCTCGGGACCGAGCGCGCCGAGCCGGGGACGATGATGCGGCCTCCGCGCCCGCGCGGCGAACGGCTCCTCTCGAGACGGGTTCTCGCGCGCGTCTACGGATTCGTCGGCCTGCTCGAAGGAATCGGTGCGATGACCAGCTTCTTCGTGGGCTACCTGCTCGGCGGTTGGCGCCCGCCCGGCGCGCTTCCGGACACGGGCACGGCCTATCTCCAAGCGACGACGATGACGCAGACCGCGATCGTCATGGGCCAGGTCGGCGCCGGGCAGGCCATGCGCACGGAACGGCGGTCCGTGTTCTCGATCGGGCTCACCTCGAACCGGTTTCTCCTCGCTGGAATCGCGTTCGAGCTGGCACTCGCCCTCGCCCTTGTCTACGTGCCCGGGCTGAACACCGTCTTCCATCAAGCGCCGATCCCCTGGTGGTGGTGGGTCGCGCTCATTGTCTGGGCCCCGATCGTCTTCTTCGCAGAGGAGGCGCGCAAGGCCTTGCTACGTCGGCGTTAGACTCGGCCTCGTGCGGAGGAACTGGTTCATCGCCGCGATCGTGTTCGGGATCGTCTCCATCGCAGTGGCAGCCCTTCTCATGCGCCTGACCGAGGACGACAGCGGACAGCCGTCGGCAACCGAATGGGCCGACTCGGTCTGCACGAGTCTCTCCACGTGGCGCTCCTCGATCACCGCGATCTCCGATGCCGGCAGCGAAACGTTGACATCGGAGTCGTTGAAGCAATCCCTGGCCGACGCGACGACCGCCACCGAAACGCTCGTCGACGACTTACAGGCTCTCGGCCCGCCAGACCTCGACGCCGGCGGCGACCTGAAGCAGCAGCTCGATTCGGCCGCCGCGGAGATCGAGTCGAGCTTCGACACCCTGAAGCAGGGCGCCGAAGCTGCAACCGACGCGGATTCGCCCGCCGACCTCCTCCAGGCACTCGCTGCTCTCGCGCCACAGTTTCAGGCTCTGCTCGACACGATCTCCACGACGGTCGACGATCTTCAGGCGAACGTCGGAGAGGACGCGAAAGCCGAGTTGCAACAGGCGTTCGAGAGTTCCGCCTCGTGTCAGCAGCTTCAGGCGGACAGTTAAGAAAGCGCGTATTCGCCCGAGAAGGTTGGCGAGCGACGATATCCCGGCGGCTACCATCCCGGCGTGAGCTTGTTCCTTATCGCGTTCGTAGTACCGATGGTCATCGGCTTCTGGGCGCAGCATCGGGTGAAGACCACATTTGCGCGCAACCTCGAGGTACCGGTTGCCAATGGCATGACGGGTGCTCAGGTCGCGCGTCGCATCCTCGACGCGAACGGTCTGAACGAGGTGCCGGTCGAGGAGACACCGGGCTCCCTCTCGGACCACTACGACCCGCGCAGCAAGTCAGTCCACCTCTCGCCCGAGGTGTTCCGTGGGGTCTCGATCGCGTCCACGGCAGTCGGTGCGCACGAGGTCGGCCACGCGATTCAGCATGCCAAGTCGTACGCGTTCTTCCGGTTCCGCAGCGCAATGTTCCCGGCGGTGCAGTTCGCCTCGAACATCTGGATGCTCTTCCTGATCGGCGGCATCTTCTTCAAGATCGCGGGCTTCATCGTCCTCGCCGTCGCGCTCTACGCCGTCGCTGTCCTCTTCACAATCGTCACGCTTCCTGTCGAATTCGATGCATCGAGCCGCGCCAAGCGCCAACTCGGCGATCTCGGCCTGGTGGCCGCGACCGAGGGCGCTGGCGTGAAGAGCGTCCTCAAGGCGGCCGCCTGGACGTACGTCGCGGGTGCGCTGGCAGCGGTGGCGATGCTGCTGTACTACCTGTCGATGCTGCAAAACCGGTAGGCGCGAGCTGCCTGTATAGGCGAGTTGTACCTCGCCCCTACCAGGTGAGGTACCCGGTCCGGCCTTGCCTACCTCTCGCGCGGCATCCAGGTAAAGCGGCGCAGCGCCACCGCGAGACCCGCGATCCCCCATGCGGCAATCACGCCGAGCGCCTTCGGGTCGGCGAACAGGGACTCGCCGCCCAGGTAGACGCCGTTGACGATGTCGAGGAAGTAGGTCAAGGGCAGGACGTCTGCGATCGCCTGCAAGAAGGGCGGGAACTCACGGGTCGGCCCGAACGACCCCGAGAGAAACGCCATCGGCAGCACGATCACGTTGACGACTGCGGAGACGCCTTCGGCGGACCGGATCAGGGCGACTGCACCGAGACCGAGACCGGCGAAACAGGCGACTCCGAGAACGATTGCTCCGGCGAAGCCGAGCCAGTTCGCCGGCATGCTCGCGCCGAAGGCGAAGTTGCCGAGGACGAGGAGCGCGACCGCCTGGAGCGCGAAGACCACGAGGGTGGAGAGGAGCACGGCCGTGATGTACGCCCAGGGTGGAAGCGGGGTCGAGCGCAGGCGCTTGAGGATGCCGGCCTCCCGACGAATGACGAGGGTGATCGCGAGCCCACCGAACGCCGTGTTCATGGCGCCGTACCCGAAGAGCCCCGCGAGGAGCACGTCGGCCGCGGGAACGCCTCCGATCTCGTCCGAGTACACCGAGCTCAGGAGGGCGTAGAGGAGCAGCGGGAAGATGAAGACGAAGATCGCGGCCTCGCGGCTGCGCCAGAAGATCCGCTGCTCGAACGCCAGTTGGTGTGCCAGATAGGTCACGCGCGCTCCTCGTCGTCGACGAGCTCGAGGTAGACGTCCTCGAGTGTGGGCCGCCGGACCTCGAGGTGAGCAAGCTCCTGTCCAGCGGCCAGCGCGTGCGACGTCAGCTCGCTGAGAGTGCGAGTGGGATCGTCCGTCTCGATCACGATCTGCTCCCCGTCCTCGCGGTATCGGATCTCGGTTCGACGGGTATCGCCGATGAGCTCGGCAGGCGTGCCGAGGCCGATGATCGTCCCGGCGCGGATCACCGCGACTCGATCCGCGAGCTGCTGCGCCTCGTCGAGGTAGTGGGTCGTAAGGAGAATCGTCTTTCCGAGCGATCGCAGCGCGCGGATCATCTCCCAGGCGGAACGCCGCGCGGCAGGGTCGAACCCCGTCGTCGGCTCGTCGAGGAACACCAGGTCGGGATCGCCGACGAGTGCGACGCCGAGGTCGAGGCGGCGCTTCTGGCCTCCCGAGAGCGTCTTCACCCTGGCGTTGCGCTTGTCGCCCAGGCCCACGAGCTCGATCACTTCGTCGACGTCGCGCGGGTGCGCGTAGTACCCGGCGAAGAGACGGTGGATCTCGCGCACGGTCAGGACGGGAGTGAGTTCGGTGTGCTGGAGGACGACACCTATCCGCTCTCTGAGCGCCCGCGGGGCAGCGCCCGGGTCGTGTCCGAGCACCGAGACCTGGCCCTCGTCGCGTGACCGGTAGCCCTCGAGGATCTCGACGGTCGTCGTCTTGCCCGCGCCGTTGGGGCCGAGGAGCCCGAAGACCTCGCCCTCCGCGACTTCGAAGCTGATTCCGCGAAGGGCCTCGACGCCGTCGTACGACTTCTTGAGATCTCGGACAACGATTGCGCTGGACACGGCCGGAGACGATATGCGCACGAAGCACCCGGGAGGAGCTTGTTGCGATAGCGAAGCGCCGCGGCTGCGGAAGCGGCCGCCTTCAGGGAAGGCGCGGAGCGCCTTGTCCGCAACGCGGACCAGGGGAAGGGGTCTGGGGGAACCGGGAGGTTCCCCCAGCATCGACCTGCGACCGGAATCCGCGCGAGCGGATTCCGGTCGGCCAGAGATATGGTGGCGCCGTGCCGACGCTCCGCTACGTCGTCGTCGACGTCTTCACGGATCGCGCGCTCGCGGGCAACCAGCTCGCGGTCTTCACCGACGGACGCGGCGTCGACGCCGAGACGATGCAAGCACTTGCGCTCGAGATTGGCTTCTCGGAGACGGTGTTCGTACTTCCGGCAGAGCACGGCGGCACCGCTCGCATTCGGATCTTCACACCGTCGTCAGAGCTCCCGTTCGCCGGTCATCCGATTCTCGGGTCGGCCTGGGTGCTTGCGGCGCCGCTGCAGCGCGCGGTCATCGAGCTCGAGACCGGGCGAGGGACGATTCCCGTCGAGATGGAGCGGGGCGAGTCAGGGGCGCTCGTCTTCGGGCGCATGGTGCAGCCGATTCCCACAGTCGAACCCTTCTCCGACCCGGCAGCGCTATTCGCTGCGCTCGGCATCACCGGTTCGGCGCTCCCCGTCGAGGGCTACGACAACGGGGCTCTACACACGTTCGTCGTGCTCGACTCGCGCGACGCCGTCGGAACGTTACGGCCGGACTTGAACGCGCTCGCCGATCTCGATGTCATGGCGAGTTGCATCGCCGGCACAGGAACGTCATGGAAGACGCGAATGTTCGCTCCCCTGCACGGGGTACCCGAGGATGCTGCGACAGGCTCGGCTGCCGGCCCCCTCGCGTGCCATGTCTGTCGCCACGGTCTCGTGCCCTGGGGAACCGAGATCGAGATCTCGCAAGGTGATGAGATCGGGAGGCCGTCCACGCTGTACGCGCGGGCAGACGGAAGCGATGCGGGAATCGAGCGGGTCGAGGTCGGCGGGCGAGCGGTCGTCGTCGCGCGCGGCGAGTTCCGCCTCGATGGGAGGGTTAGCTGATGACAGATTCCCCGGATCCCATGAGTGCCCATGGCGAGCGGTATCGCGAGCTGCGGCGCCAGATCGAGGAGGCGATTCTTCCTCTGGCGACCTCCGTTGACGGCCGGCACTTCACGTGCCAGGTATCGGCACACGATCTCGCGCTGCAGGTCGGTGGGTACGTGGTCATCGAGCAGGAGGGCGAGAGCCGGCTCGGCCAGTTGCTCGACCTCGGGCTCGAGCACGTCGACGGGCTGGAGGTCGGGATCGAGGTCGGGCAGGCGGACGCTCCCCTCATGACGACGATGACGCTCCGTGTCGTTCGCGGGTCGGGTGTCGTCCGCGACGGTGACCCGACTCCGTTCCACGACGGCGTTGTACGGCCGGCTGGCCCCGCGGAGGTTCACGCGTGGCTCGAGCACATTCGTCCAGCACGTGCCGAGCTCGAGGTCGGCGAGCTTCGGCTCGCGCCCGGTGTCCCATTCCGCCTCGACGCCGGAGGGTTCGACCGCCACACGTTTCTCTGCGGTCAATCGGGCTCGGGGAAGACCTACTCGCTCGGGGTCATGCTCGAACAGCTCCTGCTCGAGACGAGCCTGCGCATCGTCGTTCTCGACCCCAACTCGGATTTCGCGCGTCTCGGGCAGACGCTGCCCGGCGTCGACGAGGCGGTTGCGCTACGTCACGCCTCCAACGCCGGCGTCGTCGTGCGCCAGGCAGCCGACCAGGGCTCGGAGCGATTGTCCCTGCGCTTCGCCGATCTCGACGCCCGCGTCCAGGCGGCGTCGCTGCGCCTCGATCCGATCGCCGATCGCGAGGAGTACGCAGAGCTCGTTGCGCTGCTCGAGTCCTGGGCAGCGAGCGATGGGCGTGCCTCGTTGCCCGAGCTCCTCGGTGGAGGCGGGGACGAGGCGAAGGCACTCGGCCTGCGGTTGCGAAATCTTGGAATCGACCGCTGGCAGGTGTGGTCGCGCGACGATCTGGGATCGGTGGTGGATGACGTTGCGGCGCGGTCATCCCGGTGTCTCGTCGTCGATCTCGGCTCGCTGCAGACACTCGAGGAGAAGGCGATCGTGTCGGAGGCGGTTCTGGCGACGCTGTGGAGGAACCGCGGAGATCGTGTGCCGACTCTCATCGTCATCGATGAGGCGCATAACGTCTGTCCGAGCGATCCCGCGGACCCCGTTACGGCCATTGCGACGGAGCACGCGGCTCGCATCGCCGCCGAGGGACGCAAGTACGGCCTCTATCTCCTCGTCTCGACCCAACGCCCGCAGAAGGTCGACGAGCAGGTGCTCTCGCAGTGCGACAACCTCGTGCTCATGCGGATGAACTC
>JAERMP010000227.1 GCA_016844515.1 Thermoleophilia bacterium
GCGCCAACGGACGAGGCCCGCTCGTGCTCACTCCTCCAGCATCGAGACGAACCGGCCGTGCCACCAGTGGCTCCACACGGCGCCGGTCGAGGCGTTCACGGACAGCATCCCCGCGATCCGACCGTTCTCGAGGACGTGCAGCGTGTAGTAGCCGGGGAAGACGTCCGGCTCACCGATGGTCGCCTCGCTGCTCTGGCCCGTCAGCCACCGGGTCGCAAGAGCGCGTGCTTTCTGCGGCGAGACGTCGTCCGTCGCAACGCCGGGCGTCCACGTCGGGTCGGCGGAGCCACGCATCATGCCGCCTCCCATCATGCCTCCGCCCATCATTCCGCCGTTGGAACCGCCACGCATCATCCCGCCGCCGGAGCCCCGAAGGCGAAAGTCGCTCATCATCCCGTAGCGCGTGTTCCACATCATCGCCGGCCCGTACTCGAGAAAGACCGTGCCGGTCTCGGGCTCGACGAGCACCTCGGTCGCGCATCGCCGGCCCGTACTCGAGAAAGACCGTGCCGGTCTCGGGCTCGACGAGCACCTCGGTCGCGAGACGACCATCCCGCTCCTCGAGCTCGGCGTAGTACTGGTTCGAGAAGCGCATGACCTCCCCGACCTTCAGGTCGAGGCGGTCGGCGAAGCGCTGCGCCTGCCGCTTCGCATCGGCGAGACCGCGAACGCGCTCACCGCCGTTGGCGGAGTAGCCCATCATCCCTGCACCGGAGCGCTGCATCATCCAGCCGCCGGCGCCATCGCGGGTGGCCGCCCAGCCGACGCTGGCGACGAGCCCCGCTATGGCAGCGACCAGCACGACCAGCGGAAGCGTCTTCGAGCGCATCGCCATCACATCCTCTCCACGCGGGCCGCGGTGAGCTTGCCCCGCAGCTCGTCGTAGGTTGCCGGGTCGATCTCGCCGCGCACGAGGCGCCGGTCGAGGATCTCCTCGGGCCGCTCGCGCACATCCTCCCTGCCCGCGCTGCGGGCCGGGAAGAGGCTCGCGACAGCCCAGACGATGCCGATGATCAGCAGACCCCAGAAGACGGGCATGAGGAGCCACCAGCCTCCCATTCCTCCGTCCCAATCCATCATCGTGAACCCTTTCGTCCGTGATTTCCGACTCCACGGTAGGGGCACGGCCTCAAGGTTCCACCCGGAGCGCGATCAAGATCCTGTGAAGCCGGCTCCGTACTTTCTCCGGAGAGGATGCGCGGTCGGTGGCTGATGCGCTGGCCTTCATGCCGTCTTCACACTGAGGAGCGATGGTCGCTCGGATGGAGCCGAACAAGAAGATCGTCGTGATCGACGACGAGCCCTCCGTGCAGGAGGTCGTCCGCGGCTACCTCGAGAAGGACGGTTACCTCGTCTACGTGGCGGGTAACGGACGTGACGGGCTCGCGCTCGCCGAGCGGGCGAAGCCGGGTCTGATCGTCCTCGACCTGATGCTCCCGGACGTGAGCGGCGAGGAGATCTGCCGCGAGATCCGCAGCCGCTCCGACGTCCCGATCCTCATGCTGACCGCGAAGGCGAGCGAGGACGAGCGCGTCGGCGGGCTCGCGCTCGGCGCCGACGACTACCTGACGAAGCCCTTCAGCCCGCGGGAGCTCGTCGCCCGCGTCCGCGCGGTGCTGCGAAGGACGCAGGGGGCTGAGATGCCTCTCGTCGAGGTGCTCTCCTTCGACGAGGGCGCGCTCGAGATCGACACCGTGCAGCACGAGGTCCGGCGCGACGGGGAGCTTGTCGAGCTGACCCCGAACGAGTACCGCCTGCTGGTGACGCTCGCCCGCTACCCCGGTCGCGTGTACTCGCGCTTCGAGCTGATCAACCACGTGCAGGGGTACGACTTCGAGGGCTACGAGCGCACGATCGACGCGCACGTGAAGAACCTGCGGAAGAAGATCGAGCCTGATCCGAAGCATCCGCGGTACGTCGAGACGGTGTTCGGGGTGGGCTACCGGCTCGCCAAGCGGTGAACATGGTGGGCCGGATGGGCTTGCGAACGCGGCTGGCGATCGCCTTCGTGAGCGTCGCCGTTCTCGCGGTGGGTTTCGCGACGTTCCTCTCGAACCGCGGCTTGCATCCACGCGTCACCGCCTCCGCCGAGGGACGACTCGAGCGCTCGGCCGAGCACTTCGCCGATGTCGCCGCGGCGGTGTACCGCGAGGAGGGAGGGTGGACACTGCAGGCGAAGCGCACGCTCGGCCATCTCGCTCTCCTCGACGGCTTGCGTTTCCGCCTCGACGGCCCTCTTCCAGAGCCGGCGGCGACCGCTCCGGTGCTCGTATCCGACCGGCGGGTCGGCACGATCGCGGTCGCACCGGCGGGCGGTGGTCTGCTCACACCTGAGGAAGAGCACCTGCGGTCCTCCGTCAACCGCCTGCATCTCGCTGCCGGCGCAGCATCTGTCGTGGCCGCACTGCTGCTCGCGTTCCTCCTTGCCGAGACGCTGTCGAGGCCGCTACGCCGCATTCGGGATGCCGCGCAGCAGATCGAGGAAGGCGACATGACTGCGCGTGTGGAGCTCAGCGGCGATTCGGAGATGCGTGCAGTCGGACATGCCCTGAACCGCCTCGCCGAGACGCTCGAGCACGAGGAGGAGATCCGCAAGGCGAGCGTCGCGGACCTCGCGCACGAGGTGCGCACGCCGGTGTCGGCGCTCCTCTCGCGAATCGAGGCGGCGCAGGACGGCGTGCTCGCCGACGAGGCGGCCAACCTCGAGGCGATGCACGCCGAGACGCTCCGTCTGGCCCGGCTGCTCGATGATCTGGCGAGGCTCGCGGAGGCCGAGCGGCCCGGACTGTTGATCGAGAAGCGTGTTCTCGACCTGGCCGAGGTCGGCCGGCGCGAAGCCGACGCCCTTGGTCCCCTGTTCGCGACGAAGGGTGTGGTCTTCGCCACCGAGCTCGCGCCCGTCGCCGTCCGGGGCGACGCCGACCGGCTCGGTCAGGTGGTGTCCAACCTCCTCTCCAATGCCCTGCGCTACACCGCACCCGGCGGCCGCGTCGACCTCCGCGTCAGGCGCGAGGACGGCTGGGCGGTGCTCGAGGTCGCCGATACGGGCGTCGGGATCGCGCCGGAGGATCTCAAGCACGTGTTCACGCGCTTCTGGCGTGGCGAGAAGTCGCGTTCGCGAGCGACCGGAGGGGCCGGGATCGGGCTCGCGATCGTGCACGAGCTCGTGCGCGCGCATGATGGGCGGATCGACGTCGAGAGCCGGCCCGGCGTCGGTTCGACGTTCCGGGTGTCTCTTCCCGCGCTCGACGCGCGCGCTTCACGAGAACGGCAGACGAGCTTCACCGGATCTTCAGACGCGAGCGCGACCCTGAGCTCCTAACGAGCGAAGGAGGTCGTGATGGAACTCGGAACTCTGCTCATCCTGCTCCTCGTGCTGGCCTGCCCGCTGATGATGGTCTTCATGCACCGCGGCGGCCACGGTGGTCATGCGTCGCACGGGGAAGGCCACGGCCACACGCACGGCGTCGTGGACGAGGTTTCGGACACGGGCTCGCTGGATGAGCTTCGCAGCAGGCGGGCCGAGCTCGACACCGAGATAGCGCAGCTCGAGCAGTCGGAGACCGAGACGAAGACGCCGGCTGTGGTCTGAGGCAAGCGGAGGCAACCGCCGTGACGCAAGCACAGCGTCTCAGACCGCCGCCGGCGGGCCGACAGGTCCGGACGGTTCGTGTTCGCGTGAAGGGCGGCTACGAGCCCTCCGTCGTGTACGGGCGGGTCGGCGAGCCGCTTCGCATCGTCTTCTCGCGGGAGGAGACGGCGTCGTGCTCCGAGCACGTCGTCTTCCCCGCTTTCGGCAAGAGCGCGATGCTGCCGCCCTTCGAGGACGTGGCGCTCGAGCTCGTCCCCGAGCGGGCTGGGGAGTACGAGTTCACCTGTCAGCTGGGGATGCTGCGGGGCCGGCTCGTTGTTGGCGACAACCCCGAACGGCCGGCCGTCGGAGCCCTGAGCCCGACTGCGAGAGCGCGCTTCGGGCGGAGCCTCACCGGAGAGCGAAGCGACACGCTCCTCCTCGCTCTCGTCTCGTGGGTCTGCAGCGTTCCCTTTCTGCTCCTCCTCGCGGTGCCG
>JAERMP010000228.1 GCA_016844515.1 Thermoleophilia bacterium
GCGGTCGACGAGCAGCTCGCGCATCTTGCCGGCATGACACTGGAGGAGCGTCTCCTCGTCCCGGGGCTGGAGCCCGGTCGCGCTGCGGTGATCGTCGCCGGGCTCGTCGTCCTAAGCGAGATTATGGAGGCGTACGACCTCGACGAGATCGAGGTCTCGGAGCGTGACATCCTCCATGGCGCCGCGTATGCGGCCGCCGAGTTACCGGAGCGCGCAGAGGGCCCCGCGCCCCCGGGCGCGTACACCTGCTGTTAGCGCGCAAGTACCACGATCCGCCAGTTCTGACACGGCAAGCGACCGTCAGCGGTCAGTTCAGAGAATCAACCCTGAGTCTCAGCAGCCGCCAAGCGACGCGCGGTTCCCCGACGCGCCCCTCACGCTGGGCTTCGGGCCCGGCACGTTGGGCGTCACCACGACGGCGTTGCGTGTGCCCGTGATGCGATTGCCGGCGAGGCGCACGCAGGCCACACTGTTTCCCCGCGAGGTGGACTCCATCCCACCGACGAGCCTGATCCCGGCCCGGGCGGTCGCGATCCGATTGTTGGTAATCCGGACGTCCCTGATCACTCCGCGACGGCCGAATCTGCCCCCGGCCACGAGCACGACGCCGCCTGTCAGCGGATCGTTGGTCTCCCCGGGGTTCTTCCCGACCGTGATCCGGTTCACGCTGATCGTGACGCCGGCGATCCGGTTGCCTGTTGCGTACCTGTTCATGAACGGCTGGCCTGCGCCCATCATGAGACGCACGCCACTCGCAACCCTGCTGGAGCGGATCGTGCTGCGCTCGATTCGGACGTTCTCGACGCGGTTTTGGGACCCGCCGGCGCCGACGCCCGCCATCACGCTCACGCCCGTGTCCAGGGTGCCGCTGACGGAGTTGCCGCTGATCTCGACGTTCCGTACGACGTTACCGTCCGGGTAGCGGAGAGGACGGGCGTCGGGGAAAGCGGCCTCGGCCGAGTCGCTGCCTGCATTGACGACGATGCCCGCACAGCAGTAGCCGGAACCCGGACTCACGAGGTGGACCCGGTTGTCGAGGATCCGGACCCCCTCGGTGGTGTTCGCCTGTCCACGCTGAACGCCGGCGGCGACGCTGATCCCGATGTCGACCCGGCCTTCGATCGTGTTGCGGGCGATCAGCACGTCCGAGATCCGCGCCCGCGTGCTGTCGTTCCCCGTCTCGAAGATGATCCCGGCATCGCGGCCGGCGATGCGGATCCTGTTCTCGGTCACCTTGACATCCTCGACGCGCTCGCCGACGTGGTGGATCTTCGCGGCGATCCCGGTGTCGCCCGTCTCGATCGTGTTACCGGTGATCGTCGTGTTCCGCCAGCTGCTATGGGACTCACACCGCTGCGGTTGGGGGACGCCGCAGTTGGGGCTGAAAATGGATCCGATCGAGATGCCGAAGGTATCGATCTTGCGCATGACGAGGCGGTCGAGGACGTTGTCGGCGAGCGTAACCTGGCTCGGGAAAGGACCACCGGTTTGCCAGTCCCAGTAAGGCCCGATCCGCACGCCCGTCCCGAATCCCTCCAGCGCGAGCGCGTGCAGCCGGTTGCCGCTCGAGGCGACCCAGAGGCCGCAGCCCTTGCAGAACGTGTCGCGGCGCCCGCCCCGGAGCGTCACGTCCGGCTCGCCGTTGCCGTCGACGTCGCCCTCGACGGTCACGCCGCCGCCGGTGAGCGGCGGCAGGTCGGCGGCAAGCGTGATCGTCGTTCCGCGGAGCGCTGGAGCGAAGCCGATCGTGTACGAGCCCGGATCGTTGTTCGTGGCCTCGAGCGCCTCGCGCAGCGAGACCCCGTCCGGCCCCGGGGTCGCGATCAGCCCTGCAACGGTCGCGACATCGCCGTTCGACTCGTCGGAGTTCGTCGTGACGACGATGCCGGCGCTCGCCTGCGTCGCCGCCGACGGCGCGACGAGGAGAACGAGGAGAGCGCCGGTGAGAACGAGCTTCGTGCACTGAAGTATCCCAAGGCGAAAGCAGTCTCGCCAACGTCTCGAGTAGCGGAGGCAGGACTAGTGCCTGGCACCTGACCTGTGACGACTTCGCGCCGATCTGTCACAGGAGGGCGGTCTATGCCGCCGGCGGGAGCGGCTCGTCGTCGTCCTCTTCCTCTTCGTCCTCAGCCAAGCGGCGCTGAAGGACGCTTCGGGATAGCACTCCGACGAGGCGGTGGTGCTCGTCCACAACCGGTACGCGCTCGGCATCCTCGGCTTCGAGGAAGCGGAACGCATCCTCGAGAGGGACGTCCGGCCCGATCGTGTGGTGCGGAGGTTCCGCGATTTCCCCAAGGGGCGTTGTCCTCGGGTCGAGACCCATGGCGACGACCTCTCGTACGAGCGTCTTTCGAGTGACCACACCGACCAGTCTTTCGGAGTCAGTCACGAAGACGGCACGCACCTCCGGTCTCTGGAGGAGCTCGCCCGCCGCCTGCGCCGACGCGTCCGCCGGAAGCTGCCCCGGATGGGAGACCATCGCGTCCCGAACGACGCTCACGGGCTGTTCTCCAGCCCGTGAGTGGGGAGGGGTGTGGGGAACGGGAAGGTTCCCGACACTCTCAAGAAGAAGGGGGCTTCAGAGGGAAACATGGTTTCCGACGTCATTTCGCCGGCGAACGCGAGCCGAAGGCGAGCGTTGCTCACGGGAAGATCCCCCGCGCTTCGAGGGCGTCCGACACGTCGCGGATCCCGGCGACGAGCGCGCCCATCCGCAGAGTGACCTTCCGCTCCTCGGCGATGTCCCAGACACGGTCGAATGCGTCGGAGAGCTTCGCCTCGAGCTTCGCGCGTATCTCGTCTCGCGTCCAGAAGAGACGGCCGAGATCCTGCACCCACTCGAAGTACGAGACTGTCACACCACCTGCATTCGTGAGGATGTCGGGCAGGATAGGAATCCCGCGCTCCAACAGGATCTCGTCCGCCTCGAGCGAGGTCGGCCCATTCGCCCCCTCGGCGAGCATCCGTGCCCGGATGCGTGGCGCGTTCTCTGCGGTGATCTGATCCTCGCGTGCCGCGAGGACGAGGATGTCGCACTCGAGCTCCAGCAGCCGGTCGTTCGTAAGCCGCAGGCCCGCGTCGCAACCTTCCAGAGACCCGTGTTCGTTGGTGTACTCGAGGAGCGCCGGGACATTTAGCCCGACCGCCGAGTAGAGCCCACCCGACACATCCGAGACCGCCAGGACGGACGCGCCACGGGTGTGGAGCTCGAGCGCGGCGATGCCGCCGACGTTCCCGACGCCCTGGACGACGCAGCGCTGCTCGTCGAGCGGCCAACCCATCCGGTCGCAGGCCCGGCTGACGACCATGACCACCCCGGCACCCGTGGCTTCGTGCCGGAAGACCGAGCCGCCGATCGAGATCGGCTTGCCGGTGACGATCTCCGGGACGGCGTAGCCGCGCTGCATCGAGTAGGTGTCCATCATCCACGCCATCGTCTGCTCGTTCGTGGCCATGTCCGGCGCGGGGATGTCCTCCTGAGGCCCGATGATCGGAAGGAGCTCCGACGTGAAGCGGCGCGTCAGGCGCTCGACCTCTCCCAGCGAAAGAGCGCGCGGGTCGCACCGGACGCCTCCTTTGGCCCCTCCGTACGGTATCCGCAAGAGCGCGCACTTCCATGTCAT
>JAERMP010000229.1 GCA_016844515.1 Thermoleophilia bacterium
ACAGGTGTACTCGACTGGGATCGTCTGGCCCTGTTCGAACGCCGGGCTCGTCAGTCCGAAGGCAGCGACAAGGGCGAGCACCGCGACGATGAGCATGTGCCGATTGTCTCACGGATGGAGCAAGAACGCTCGCCTCAGTCCTCCGCGGACCCGGCGAAAGCGGTCGCGACGCCGAGCCCGATGTAGACGGTCCCGGTGACGTAGCGCTGCGTGCGGAGGAAACGGCGCGATCGCCTGAGCACACCACCCGCAGTTCCCGCCGCGAGCGCCCAGACCGAGTCCGTGACGAGGCCGAGGAGCGCGAACAGGAAGCCGAGGAACGCGATCTGAGCCGCTGGATGAGGGGCATTCGGATCGACGAACTGTGGGAGAAAGGCGAGGAAGAAGAGCGCCGTCTTCGGGTTGAGGACGTTCACGACGATTCCTTGAGCAAAGGCACGCCGCAAGTTCCGCTCCCCGCCGAGCGCGACGTCGCTCTCCGCCCGCCGCGAAAGGAGCGTCCAGAGACCCAGCCCGACGAGGTAGACGGCGCCCGCGATCCTCACCGCCGTGAACGCCGCTGCCGAGGATGCGATCAGCGCCGACAGACCGAGCGTCGCCGCTGCGATGTGCACGAGTGTGCCGACGTGGATTCCGACCACCGACGCGAGCCCCGCGCGTCGACCTTCGTGTATCGAGCGCGCAACGACATACAGAACAGCGGGCCCAGGAACGAGAAGCAGCGCGAGCGCGGCGACGACGAAGAGCCCGATTGCCGGAGGGTCTGGGATCAGCGATTCAGCTCCCAGACGAGCCGAAGCCCTTCGAGTGTCAAGAATGGATCGACACGCTCGATCGTCCGCGAGTGCGGCGCGACGAGGTCCGCAAGTCCCCCGGTCGCGACTGCCCGGGCCTCCGCTCCCAGCTCCTCGCGGATGCGCCCGACGATCCCGTCCACCTGGCCGGCGAAGCCGTAGACGAGCCCCGACTGCAGGGCGGCGACGGTTGTCTTCCCAATCACCGCTGATGGCGCTGCGTAGTCGACCTTCACGAGTCGAGCTGCGCGTGAGAAGAGCGCTTCCATGGAGATCTCGACTCCGGGTGCGAGCACTCCGCCGACGTACTCGCCCTCGGGCGAGACGACGTCGAAGTTTGTCGACGTTCCGAAGTCAACGACGATCACGGGCGCGCCATAGCGCGCCTTCGCCGCGACGGCGTTCACGATCCGATCCGGGCCGACCTCGCGCGGATCGTCGTACCGAATCGGGATTCCCGTCTTCACACCGGGCCCAACGACGAGGAGGGAAGCGTGGGCCCATTTGTCCGCGAGTGCTTCCCATTCCCGAACGAGCACAGGAACCGTCGAGGCGAGGCAGATCCCGTCGACCACGTCGAAGTCGAGGAGCCCACTTAGCAGGACACCGAGCTCGTCGGCTGTTGTGGAGCGCTCGGTCGCGACTCGCCAGTGATCAGCCAGCTCCGACGCTCCGTACAGGCCGAGCGCGGTCTGCGTGTTGCCGACGTCCACGGTGAGAAGCACGGCGCAAGTGAATCAGAGTCACAAAATCCGGGTTGCCTCAGACGTCACGAGTTAGTAGAGTCGAGCCACGGTGTTTCGCAGGCGGAGTCGCGGCCAGACGGGACCCGCGATCGCACTCGTGATCGCGGGAGTCGTCGTCGGAGGCACCTTGGCCGCGGTCATTCTTCGCCGGCGCAAACGAACGAAAGGAGCGCGGATGGCGGACGCCAAGCTGATCGTCAAGCGCCTGATCGAAGAGCCCTGGAAGGGCAACTTCGACGTGATCGACGAGTACGTGGCGCCCAACTACGCCGGTCACGACCCCGCCGAGCCGGAGACGATCCTCGGCCCGGCAGGCGCACGGGCAAATATCGACAAGTACCTTGCCGGGTTCCCCGGCGGCACGATCACGGTCGACGACCAGTTCGCCCAGGGCGACCAGGTCGCGACCAGATGGACCGGCCGCGGAACGCACACGGGCGAGGTGGCCGGAATAGCGCCGACGGGCAAGGACGTTACGGTGTCAGGCATCACGTTGTCCCGGCTCGAAGGCGGCCAGGTCGTCGAAGAGTGGACGACGTGGGACACCCTTGGCATGCTCGTTCAGATCGGGGCGATCCCCGAGCCCGCCCGGGCGTAGAACTCGCCAACAGGGCGCAGCGGAAGGGCCGCTTCAGGGCGGCCCTTCTCGTGCAGCCGAGAAGGGACACGGGCCGAAAGCGCGAAGTACGGCTTCCCGCGAGAACGGGCATGTCCAGCGCCTTCGCCCACTCCCACCACATGCCGTGCGCCGAGTGCGGCGCCTCGCTCGCCGCAAGCGAGCGAGGCGCCCATGCCTGCGATCCTGAGCGCCGGCTCGAGTATCGGCTGTTCCAACTACGAGACGAGGTCGCCGGCTTCGAGGACGGGCTCCGCGGTTACCTGGATTCCCCACAGGGACGTTTCGACCAGTGGCTGGCGGAGCGCGACCGGCGAAAGCCGACGGGCTGAACGAGGTCTTTGCGAGGTGCGGCCGCGGCCGCGAAAGCGGACGCCTTCAGGGAAGGCGGGGAGCGCCTTGTCCGCGGAGCGGACCACGGGAGGGGGTCTGGGGGAACCGGGAGGTTCTCCCAGCATCAACCAGCGACCCGAATTCGCGCGAGCGGATTCCGGTCTTGCGCCAGCTACAGGTGACGCGAGCGTCGCCCCTACAACGGTTCGTCATCGCTCGAGAGCGGCTGGCCGATTCGCTCGGCGAGCGCCTCGGCGGTCAAGCGCGGCTCCTCGCCCTCTCCGCGCAGCTCCTCGACGGTCACGTCGCCCGACGTGTAAACCTCGGCGCGCGGGATGATGCGGCTCGGCCGGTTCTTGTCCCAGACCCACACGTCCTCCATGCGGACGTGAAAGAACGGGTAGCTCGCCTGTGGGAGCGCCTCGACGTCTAGCTTGTTGCAGAGATAGGTCGCGTCCTGCGTGAGCACGCAGTAGCGGAAGAGGGAGAACACGGCCGAGTACTCACGCTTGAGCGAGAGCTCGAGCTCGGCCTCGAACTCGTCGAGCTCGTCGAGGTGAGACATGGGCGCTCAGTGTAGCGCTGTGAGCACTTCTGACACTCCGCCCCGCCCCGGAATCACCAGCTCGGGATCGAGCTCCGCAAGCGGCTCGAGCGCAAACCGGCGCTCATGAAGGCGTGGATGAGGAACGCGAAGACCGGGGTCGTCGACGATCTCGGTGCCGTACAAGAGGAGGTCGAGGTCGACCGTCCGGGGCCCCCATCGCTCCACTCGCTCCCGTCCAAGCGACCGCTCGATCGCGAGGAGCGTGTCGAGGAGCTCGCGCGCGGAGAGCGTCGTCTCGAGTGCAGCAGCGCCGTTCAGGAAGCGGGGCTGATCGACGACGCCGACGGGATCGGTCTCGCGGAGCTCGGAGACGGCGAGCACGTCGACCCCGTCCACGGCCGCGAGCAGCGAGACCGCCTGTTGGAGAGTCCCCCTTCGGTTACCGAGGTTTGCACCTAGGCCGACATACGCCCGCGGCACTAGTGGTCTCTCCGGGAAGTCCTGTCGTGATTCGCCGGCGAAAACCGAGCAGGGCTAGGACGCAGGGAGCCCCGATACCCAAAGGTATCGGGGCGACCGAGGACCGCAAAGTCGACTGGGGGATCCAGCACCACGTCGGGCTTCCGGACGCGCACACGAATACGCTCCACCGTGTGGAAGCGCTCGAGGATGCCGTCGGCGACCGCCCCGGCCAGGCCTTCGAGCAGAAGACGTTCTGGTCCGGCGAAGACCTCCCCCACCAGACCTGCGATCCGGCGATAGTCGACGGTGTCCTCGATTCGGTCGCTCGCGGTCGCCTCGCCGCGGACGTCGACCCACAGATCGACGAGAAACCTCTGCCCGAGCCGCCGTTCCTCTTCCAGGTACCCGTGATGACCGAAGACGACCAGGCTGGCGAGCTCGATGGTCATACGGACACCGTTCCACGCTCCACAGCAGCTGCGACAGCGAGTGCCTCGACCGTCTCGCGAACGTCGTGCGCCCGCACCATCCAGACTCCACGCTCGAACGCCGAAACCGCGGCTGCCACCGATGCGGAGACGCTTCCGATCGTCGCGGCCGGGTCTCCGAGAACCTTCCCGAGAGTGCTTTTCCGGGAGACACCGACCAGCACCGGCCTCCCAAGGCTGACGAGCTCGCCGAGCCGGCGGATGAGCTCGAGGTTCTGATCGGGTGTCTTGCCGAACCCGATGCCCGGATCGACGCAGATTCGCTCCTCGTTGATCCCGCACTCGACCGCGAATGCGATCCGCTCCTCGAGGAAGCGCAACACTTCGGACACGACGTCGTCGTAATGAGGAGCCGCCTGCATCGTTCGCGGCTCTCCCTGCATGTGCATCAGGCAAACGTATGCGTCGCCCTCGGCCACGACTGCGGCCATCTGGGGGTCGCCGCGCAACGCAGTGATGTCGTTGACCATCTCGGCTCCGAGCTGGAGGGCGCGACGGGCGACCACAGCCTTCACAGTGTCGATCGAGACGGGGATACCGATGAGCCCTTCGAGTACCGGCACGACACGCCTGAGTTCCTCGTCCGCAGAGACCGGAGCAGCGCCGGGCCGAGTGGATTCGCCGCCGACGTCCACGATCACCGCGCCCTCCTCGAAGAGGCGCCGACCATGCTCGATCGCGTCCGCAGGCGCCACGAACAGCCCTCCGTCGGAGAAACTGTCGGGGGTGACGTTGACCACTCCCATCACTGCCGGCCTCGGCCAGCGCTCCTCGATGGGCGTGCGCTCGGTCACGACACTGAGCGTACCGCCGTCCGACGGCGCAAGCAGAATCCGACGCCATGAGCACACCTCCTGGAAACACCGGCCCTCTGGGCCAGCAACGTGGCATCGGCTTCGGGATCCTGATGTTCATCATCACGCTCGGGATCTACTCGATCTACTGGGTGTTCAAGACCCAGGAGGAGGTCAAGAACCACTCCAACCAAGGCGTCGGCGGGGTCCTCGGCCTGGTCATCTACATCGTGGTCTCGATC
>JAERMP010000072.1 GCA_016844515.1 Thermoleophilia bacterium
CCCGCCCCACGCGCGCCCCAGCCACCAGAAGTCCGTGCCGAGCTCGCCGCTGTACGCAAGCTCGGTCCCGCCAGTCGTCTCGCGTAGGACGAACTGTTCGACGACATACGGCACGGGGCCACGGACGAGCCGGAAATGCACGCGCTCGGGCGGCTCGAAGCGCACCTTCTCGACCGTCGTCGTCACGAAGGGACCGGTCCGCGTGTAGTGCTCGGCAACGACCTCGTTCTCGTCGCGCTCCAAGACCCGTAGCTTGCGCTCGAGGGCGCGCGGCGTTCGGCGGAGGTAGGGCGACGAGATCACGTCGAAGACGACCTCGCGCGGTGCGGCGATGCTCCATGTCATAGGTCCGAGCGGGTGCTGGATTCGCGAGAGCACAGCGCTCACCGTGGCCGGCTCGGACGCGACCTGCTCCGGCGAACCGAGCGATCGCAACTGCTCGAGCGTGCGCTGCATGGACTCCAGCATCGCCCGGCAGCGCTTGCAGCGCGCGAGGTGGCGCCTGACCCGTGCGAGGCTTCGCCCTTCGAGCTCGCCGTCGACGTAGTCGGAGATCCGCTCACCCGTCTCCTGACAGGACGCCATCCAGGGCTTCATTACAAGATCGAGCATGTCTACTTAGACGCCACAGCCGGGCGGTTCGTTTCAGCATCGTACGATCTCGGGATGCCGCCCGCTGAGCAGCCCGATGCCGAGCTCGTTCGGCTCGCGCAGGCGGGCGACGTCGACGCCTTCGCGGAGATCGTGCGGCGCCACGACGAAGAGGCTGTCCAGGACGCGTTCGTCCAGGCGTGGCGCAATCTCGATCGCTACCGCGGCGAGGCCGCGCTGTTCACCTGGCTCTACCGGATCGGCGTAAACACGGCGCTCGCCCGGAGACGCCGCAAGGGGCTCGCGACGGTCGATATAGGCGCCCTGGAAGGCCGAGAAGCCCCGAGTGTCGATCGCCGGCATGGCCCCGAGGCTGCCGATCTACGCGGCCTTGTCCTCGCGGCACTCGCCGAGCTTTCCTTCGAGTTCAGAGAAGCCGTCGTTTTGCGGGATCTGGCCGGCCTCACGAATGCGGAGGTCGCAGAGGCGCTCGGCGTGAGCATCGCTGCCGCGAAGAGCCGGATCCACCGCGGCCGCCTTCAGCTGCGCGACCACCTGGAGCCGCTCGACCACGACTAGAGGCCTGATGTGAAAGTCGGCTCGGTCACGGAGATGAGCTCGCTTGCCCACTCAGCGCGTTTGCTTGATTGACACAGACGTCACAAGAGTGCCATGATCGGACGAATTGCCCGCAGGACGCGGGCGGATCTCTAGGGGAGAGGAGAAAGTCTTGCGCGTATTGCGTTCGAAGAAGAAGTGGGCTGCCGCGACCGTCGGAGTTGCGGTGATCGGAGTGTTGGTCCCCGCTTTCGTCACAGCGAACTTCGACAACCCCCTCCATCTGAACAGTGACCGGGTCAAGTTCCAGACGAAGGATCCGACCTACGTCCGCGTCCAAAGGATCGACTTCAGTGCGGGTGGCAAAAGCGGCTGGCATCACCACCCAGGCATCGTGATCGTGGCTGTGCAGTCGGGTACGGTGACCTTCACGCATTCAGACTGCAGCTCGAAGACGTACGGGCCGCCCACTGCCGTGTTCGTCGAGGGCGACGATGACCCAGGCCAGGCCTCCAGCACCACAGGGGCGATCGTCTATGCGACGTTCGTTGCGCCGAACGAGGGCCCCGTCACCTCCACGACATTCCGGACAGACGACCCCGCACCAACGCCTTCCTGCCCGTGATTGCAGGCGGTGCGGATCCCAGAGGATCCGGGTCGTAGAAGGGCACGTTTGCAAGACCTGCCCCGGTGCCCGGCTCGTCGCCGGGCACCGGGGCGACGCTTGGATAGGGCGCTCCGGCGCTAGTCGCGACGTCAACGGCGTGCGTTTCACATCAATCATCTAAGCCCCGCGCGAGAATCGTTTCCGAAGCACGGCGCGTCGAACTCCACGCGGGCCTGCGCTCACTAATGCCGAACCTCATTCGCTTACTGTCGGCCGCTGCGGGCGGGTACCTCCTCGGGACGACTCCGTCCGCGGATGTCGCCTCGCAACTCACCTCGAGGGACGGCGTCGACGTTCGCTCCAGCGGGACCGGGAATCCCGGCGGTACGAACGCGCGACGCGTGCTCGGTCGCGGTCCCGGCTACGCCGTCGTGGTTGCGGACATTGCGAAGGGGACGGGTGCGTGTGCCTGGGGCCGCCGGTGCGCAGGGGATCCCGGGGCGCACGTCGCCGGAGTAGCGGCTGTCGTCGGCCATTGCTACCCGCTCTGGACGCGGTTTCGAGGTGGCAAGGGCGTCGCGACGAGCTTCGGCCAGTGCGTGTACACATTCCCGGCCTGGGCCCCGATCGACTTCGGCCTTGCGATGGCCGTCGCCCGCATACCCCGCTTGAAGCGGCCGGCCCTCGTTTCCGTCTGCGTCTCGTCCGCCGCGTGGTTGTTGGCGAGCGTCGCCTGGTGGAAACGGGGACTTCCGAACCTCTGGGGCCCGAGGCCTACCGGTGCGCTCCCCGTGGCGAACGGAGCGACCGTTCTCGTGATCCTGTCGAGAGGGGTCACCATGCTTCGGCGCCGTGAGCTGGACGAGCTCGCGATTCCTCGATGAGCGGCGTCGCGATCGTCACCGACACGAGTGCGCTGTTCCCGGTAGGCGTTGCCGAGCGACTCGGAGTCAGCGTGGTTCCGATCGCGATCGCCTTCGACGGAGACACGTTCGACGAGCACGCGCGGGGGATCGACGACTTCTACGGCTTGCTGTGCGGCGGGGCGACGGCAACCACGGCGCAGCCGAGTCCGGGCGCCTTTCTCGACGCCTATAGGGCGGCCGCAGCCGCCGGAGCCAGGGAGGTGCTCTCGATCCATCTGGATGCCCGGGTCTCCGCGACCGTGGCCTCGGCAGAGCTCGCCGCGGATGAGGCCTCGATCCCGGTGACCGTCGTGGATTCGGGCACCGTGAGCTTCGGTGTCGGTGTGTGTGTTCGGGCCGCGGCGAAGGCTGTCGCCGCCGGAGCATCGGCTCGGGATGCGGTCACGGTGGTCCGCCGTCTTGGCTCCGAGTTGCACAACGTTTTCGTCGCCCGCGGCGGAGCACGTGGACGCGTGCCAGACGAGCCGGAGTGGGCGGTGCTCGAGTTCGTAGACGGCAAGACCAGCGTGCGCGGGGCGTGCGCTACGGTCGACGAAGCCGTTGAGGTCATGGCCGGCACGGTGCCGCAGGAGGAACCCGGGCGGGCCGCGGTTGGCCACGCGGCGGAGGCGATGCGGCCCGCAGCCGATGCGCTCGCCGTGTTGCTCGCGAGCTCGTCTCGGGTCATCGGCGTGGAGCGCTACCGCGTTGGCGCCGCAGTCGGAGCACACACCGGCCCGTTCAGCTTCGGCGCCTTCTGGTGGGCGAGCAAGTAGCCGCGCCGCCGCTTCCGCGACGGCGCGGCTCCAAGGTCAGCGCCTTATTTCTGGATGGGACAGAGGAAGTCGTTCTCGGCTACTCGGGTGATCGTCACATCGCCTGCGGCGGCGGCAGCGAGGATTGCCGACTCTGATGTGAGGAGGTATGGATCGTCGTTCCACGTAACGGAGTGGAACGCCCAGTGCCCTCCGTTGTAGCCTGCGTCGCCAGGGGCGAGGCCGACGACGGCCTTCTGGCCCGAGACGCCGTTCGTGATCCCGTAGAACGGATCCGTGCCTTCGTTCGGGAACGCGGACGGCGGGACCACTGTTCTGACGGTGTCGCCGTCGTAGAAGCAGCAGCCTCCCGGGAACACGAATCCGGGTCGAGCTGCTGTTGCGACCGCCGAGACGACGAGTACCGCTGCCGCAACGGCCAGGAGCGTTACGAGACGTCGGGATGAAGCCATGATCTCCCCTTTCGTGGTGGACGCTCCGACGGTACGAGGCGTTTCTTGCAGAGGGGCTACAGGGGTCTTACGGGTCGATGAACTCATGCGGCCAGTACGCTCACGAGATGAGCGCACTACCGCCGTACAGCACACGTCCGGTCGCGGTCGTGCGCTTTCCGGGGGGTCATTCGGACGATCAGGTCGCCGTCGAGGAACCGCTCGAGATCAGGATCGGCGGCGAGCCGGTCGCGGTCACGATGCGCACGCCCGGTCACGACGAGGAGCTCGCGCTCGGTTTCTGCATTACGGAAGGGCTCGCGCCCGTCGCGGCTCGCGTCCCCGACGATCTTGCGGCGAACACGGTCGATGTCGAAGCCAGCGGCTTCGACCCAGAGCGGCTGCGCCGCTACTTCTACACCTCGTCGTCGTGCGGGGTCTGCGGAAAAGGGGCGATCGAGGCGATCGAGGTCTCCGCTCCTCGCATCGAGAGCACACTCGAGATTCGCGCTGACATCGTCACCTCCCTCCCTGAGCGGCTGCTCGAGGTGCAGCGTGGATTCGCCGCGACGGGCGGCCTGCACGCGACGGGGCTCTTCGACGCCGCGGGTGAGCTCCTGTGTGTTCGCGAGGACGTCGGCCGGCACAACGCCATGGACAAGGTCGTGGGTTGGGCGTTTCTCGACGGGGTCCTCCCGCTCACGAGCCATGTCCTCTGCGTGAGTGGACGCCTGTCGTTCGAGCTCGTGCAGAAGGCCGCCGTCGCAGGGTGTCCGGTGCTGGTGGCGGTCGGCGCACCGTCGTCGCTGGCCGTCGAGCTTGCCGCCGATCGCGGCGTGACGCTCTGCGGCTGGGTTCGGGAGGGGCGCGTGACCGTCTACACGGAACCGTGGCGGATTCGGACGTGACCCGGGGTCAGACCCGGGGTCAGACCCCGGGACGTGGCTCGAATGGACAGATGTGCACGGGGATCCTTCTCGTTGGCGGAGCCTCCGAGCGGTTTGGCTCGCCGAAGGCGCTTGCATCGTTCCGCGGCGAGACGCTCGCCGAACGCGCATGGAGAGTCCTCGCCGAGGTGTGCGACGAGGTGATCGCAGTCGGTAAGGACGCGGATGAGCTCGCGCTGCCGTTCCCGGTCGTCGACGACGGCTCGAACGAGCGCGCGCCGGTGTTCGGTGTGATCGCCGGGCTCCGAGCTGCCTCGCACGAACGCTGCTTGATGCTGCCCGTCGACTGCCCGTTGGTGACACCTGACGTCTTGCGCGCCCTGGCCGAAGCGCAGGCGATTCCTCAAACGGGACCGCTTCCCGGCGTGTTTTCGCGAGCGATGCTCCCCGACCTCGAAGCGAGGGTCGCGGCAGGCGAGCTCTCGCTCAAAGGTGTGAACACCACGGTGTTCGAAGTCGACGAGCGCCGGCTCGCGAACGTCAACACACGCATGGATCTGATCGAAGCGGCAGTCGCAGAGTGGGCGCGGGAGCGTGGGGACGTGCGAGCCGCGATTGTCGTCGGCTCTCGAGCGCGCGCGGACACACCGGCGGACCGGTGGTCGGATCTCGACATCATCCTGATCGTCGACGACCCGGAGCCTTACGCAAGGAGCGCCGCCTGGGTCTCCGAGTTCGGCACGCCTGCGCTCACGTTCCTCGAGGAAACTCCCCTCGGGCAGCGTGAGCGGCGTGTCCTCTACGAGACGGGGGAGGACGTCGATCTTCCCCTCTTTCCACTCTCGGCGCTCGAGCGGCTCGAGCAGAGTTCGAACGCGGCGGCACTCCTTGCCCGTGGCTACCGGCTCCTCGTCGACGAGATCGGCCTCGAAGAGCGTCTTCGGAGCCTCGTCGCGAGTACTCCCGCGCCCACGCACCCCACGCAGGCCGACTTCGAGCAGCTTGCGGCCGACTTCTGGTACCACGCGCTCTGGACCGCGAAGAAGCTCCGCCGAGGCGAAGTGTTCACTGCCATCGATTGCCTCGACGGGTACATGAAGGCGAGGCTCGTCACGCTGCTCGAGTGGCACGCGCGTGCGGTCGATCCGTCCGTCGATACTTGGCACGCGGGTCGATTTCTCGAGCGGTGGGCGGATCCGGGAGCGCTCTCGGCGCTCGAGAAGGCGTTCGCTCACTACGACGTGCGTGATGTGGCCCGCGCTCTGTGGGAGACGATCGATCTCTTCCAGGGGCTCGAAGAGGAGACCGCCTCGCGCCTCGGTCTGGAGGTCAAGCTCGACCACACCGATCTCAGACGCCGCGTTGCCGAGGTCGTTCCCGACCCGCGCGGCGCATCTACCCTGTGGCCGTGAAGCTCTTACTGCTGCTGGTAGCGGCTGCGCTCCTCGTAGCCGGGTGCGGCGGCGACGATGGCGAGTCGTCGTCGACGGGAACCGATACGACTACGCCAGCCGCCGAGACGACCGAGCTCCGCGTCTACTGGTTGCGTGACGGCAAGGTGTGGCCTGCTCTCCGTGAGGTCGAGGAGACGCAGGCTGTCGCCACGGCTGCCCTGAGCGAGCTCTTCGCCGGGCCTACCGCACAGGAAGAAGCGGACCTCGACTTTCAGACTGCTGTTGGAAGCGGCTTTCCGGACTACGACGTCCTGATCGAGGATGGTGTTGCGACTGTCAATGTCGACGGTGAATTCTCAACCGAAGGTCTCGCGCAGGTCGTCTACACGCTGACCCAGTTCTCCACCGTCAACTCGGTCGAGATGGATGGGAAGTCCTTCACGCGGGCCGACTTCGAAGATCAGACACCGCCGGTGCTCGTGGAGTCACCTCTTGCGTTCGAGGAGGTCACGAGCCCATTCCGCGTGACCGGCACTGCGAATACCTTCGAAGCGACCTTCAACTACGAGCTCACCGACACCGACGGCCGGATCGTGGACGAGAACTTCGTCACCGCCACCTCGGGAACGGGGACGCGCGGCACCTTCGACTTCACCACCGACGCGTACTCGGTGCCGTTCGACGGGATCGGCGCGCTCATCGTGTTCGAGCGCTCGGCGAAGGACGGCTCGCGGATCAACCTCGTCGAGATTCCGCTCCGCATGGAGAAGTAGCCGCAGCCGCGTAAGCTCCGCACGTGGCGGATGCACCCTGGCGTTGCTCCGAGTGCGGCACGGTCAACGAGCCGGTGGCCAACGCATGCCGCACCTGCGGCCGCTGGCCCAGCTTGTTCGACCTCGAACAAAGCAAGGTCGACGTGTTCGAGGAGGAGCCCGCGGTGGCAAACGAGCCGGCGCTCGAGGACTTCGAGGTCGAGACCTACGAGGAGCTTCCCGTTGAGCCCGTCGATCCCGCCCAGCCGGCTGAACCGGAGTCGCCGAGCGCCCGAGGCCGCCGGATCTTCGGCTCGATCATCGTGCCTCTCGCTGTTGTGATCTACCTCGTGATCACGTTCATCGTGAACCGCTAGCTAGAGCGCGGTCAGCGCTCGAAGAGCACTTCGCCGGACTCGACTGCGCGCGTCTCGTGCGTGTCCGTCACGATCTCGAGTCGGCCGTCGCGAAGGATCTGCGACGCGGTTGCTCCCACGCCGTCGACTGTGATTCGGCGGCCGCGAAGGAAGTCGCGCGCTCCGATCTCGCCGTAGAGATCAGAGAGTCCACCGTGCCGCCATCCGTCGTAGATGCGCTCGAACCGAAACAGGAGCGAGCCCAGAAGCGCAGCGCGATCGTACGTCTCCCCGGTGAGCGTCCGCAGTGACCCGGGCTCGGTAGGAGCATCGAGCGGAAGCTCGTCGCGCGTCTGGTTCACGTTGATCCCGATCCCGACGACGACCCCGTCCTGGAGCTCGGAGAGGATCCCCGCGACCTTCCGCCGGTTCAGCATCACGTCGTTTGGCCACTTGACCTGTGCCGTGAGCCCGGTGGCTCCCTCGATTGCCTCCGCGGCGGCAAGCGCCGCGACGAGCGATAGCTCAGGGAGGTGACGCTCGGAAGGTGGGTGGAGCATCACCGAGACGAGCACCGAGCTTGCGGCCGGCGCTGTCCACGGACGCCCCATCCTTCCTCGACCGCCCGTCTGGTGGTCGGTCGCCGCAGTCGCTCCCTCAGGGAGTCCCGACCCGAGCAGGAGCAGCTGGGTCGACTCGCACTCGGGCTCGTACCGGTACGGCTTGCCGAAGCGCCCGCGGACGTACGGGGCGACAGCCTCAAAAGCCAGCGAATCGGCGGCCGCAACGCTCACTTAGCTTCGACGCGTACGGCGGAGACCTTGAACTCGGGCGTGCCGATGAGCGGGTCGCCCACGTCGTGGGTGAGCCAGTTCACCTTCTGCTCGGCGAAGTGGAGCGCCATCCAGACGAGCCCGGGGTACACGCGGCCCGTGATGTGCGTCCGGGCCTCGAGATCGCCGCGCCTCGACACGAGACGCGCCCAGTCGCCTTCACCGAGACCGAGCGCGAACGCGTCCTCTGCGGAGATCTCGAAGAACGGATCCTCTTGCTTGTCCTTGATCCCCGACTCGCGCATCGTCATCGTCGCCGAGTTGTAGTGATAGAGCGTTCGGCCGGTCGAGAGGACGAGCGGGTACTCGGAATCGGGCTCTTCGATCGGCCGCTGGTACTCGACCGGGAAGAACTTCCCTCTGCCAGGCGGCCGCGCCGGACGCGGAGCATGCAGGAACTTCGTCCCCGGATGACCAATCTCGGGCGCGGGCCACTGTATGCCGTTCTCCTCGAGCCGGTCGTAGCGGACGCCGTACCAGGCGGGCGCCAGGTCCGCGAGCTCGTTCCATACCGACTCCGCGTCCGGGTACTCCGGCCAGTGCGCGCCCAGAGCCTTGGCAAGAAGAAGGACGATCTCGAGGTCGGGCTTCGCGTCTCAGGGAAGCGGTGCGGCTCTGCGCACCCGGCTGACGCGACGCTCGGTGTTCGTGAACGTGCCGTCCTTCTCGGCGAAGCTCGACGCAGGGAGCACGACGTCCGCGTACTTGCGCGTCATGTCGTGGAGGAAGATGTCCTGCGAGATCAGGAAGTCGAGCTTTCCGAGGCCTTCCTCGACATGGCGTGCGTTCGGCTCGGTCTGGGCGGGGTTCTCTCCGATGAGGACGAGAGCTCGGACGCGGCCGTCGTGGAGGCCGCTCATCATCTGGTCGAGCCGGTAGCCGGGCGTTTCAGGCACCTCGGCGCCCCACGCCTCCGAGAACTTCCGCCGGATCTCGGGATCGTCGACCGACTGGTAGCCGGGCAGGTACATCGGGTTGGCGCCCGAGTCGTTGAGGCCCTGGACGTTGTTCTGGCCGCGGAGCGCGTTCAACCCGGTCGACTCGTAGCCGAGGTGCCCGGTCATCAGGACGAGGTTGGAGAGCGACCAGATGTTGTCGACGCCGCACGCGTGCTCGGTGATCCCGAGCGTGTAGAAGATTGCGGCGTGCCGCTCCTGCGCGTAAGCGCGCGCGACGGCGCGGATCTCGTCGGCCGGGACGCCGGTGACTTTCTCCGCGTCTTCGGGTGAGTAGCGCATGACGACCTCGCGCACGGCCTCGAAGTCGTCCGTGAACTCGCGGATGTAGTCGTCGTCTTGGAGACCCTCGGAGAGGATCGTGTGCATCATCGCGTTCAGCAGCCACACGTCCGTCCCCGGGCGGAGCTGGAGGTGGTGCTTCGCAATCTTCGTGAGCCAGATCTTCCGCGGGTCCGCGACGACCAGCGTGGCGCCGTTCCGCACGGCTTTCTTGATGCGAAGCGCGAGCACCGGGTGAGCCTCGGTCGTGTTCGAGCCGATCACGAACAGGAACCGTGCATTCTCGATCTCCGGAATCGAGTTGGTGCTTGCTCCTCTGCCCAACGACCTGACCAGGCCGTAAAGAGTGGGACCGTGTCAGGTCGATTCGCAGGAGTGGACGGAGTTCGTCCCGACTCCGGTGCGCGCGAGCTTCTGGATGAGGTAGTTCTCCTCGTTCGTCAGCCGAGCGGACGCGAGGAAGCCGACGGACTGCGAACCGTGCTCGGCGATGATCTTCTTGAGGCTGGTCGCGGTCGTCTCGAGCGCGTGCTCCCAGGTCGTGGGGTGGAGCTCCCCATCGTCCCCGCGGACGAGCGGCTGCGTGAGCCTGTCCGGGTGGTGGACGAAGTTGAACGCGAAGCGTCCCTTCACGCAGAGGTTGCCTTCGTTCGGGAGGTACTCGTCCTTCGAGGTGACCTTCACGATGTGCTTCGTCTGCGGGTCGAGGTTGAGGTCGATCTGGCAGCCGACGCCGCAGAAGGTGCAGGTCGTTCGGACTTGCTCGAGTGCGCGCTCGGGTCTTTTCGTGCCCTCCTCGAACTTCTCGTAGATCGCGCCCGTCGGGCAGACGGAGAGGCAGCCGCCGCAGAGCTCGCACTCGGTGTCGAGCCAGGAGAGGCCCCACGTGGGGACGATCCGCGCGTTCCCGCCGCGGCCCTCGAGCGAGAGCGCCGAGCACTGCATGACCTCCTGCGTGTAGCGGACGCAGCGGTTGCAGAGGATGCACGCGTCCGGGTCGTAGCCCATCAGCTGATTGCGGTCGTCGTATTCGGCGCGCTTCGCGTCGGGGAGGATGAATGGGGCTTCGGCACCGAGCTCGTTCGCCATGGCCATGAGCTCGTTCGGGCGACCGCCCGGCGACGCGTTGAGGTGCTCGGTCAGGAGCATCTCGGTGAGGGTTCGCTGGAAGTCGGTGATCTGCCCGTTTGTGGACACGACCATCCCCTCGGCGACGCGCGTCGCGCAGGCAGGCATCGGGCGGGGCGCGCCCTCGACGTCGACCACACACATGCGACACCCGCCGTAGGGCGCTAGCTTG
>JAERMP010000230.1 GCA_016844515.1 Thermoleophilia bacterium
GAGCGCCTCCTCGTCCGACGCGTCCCTGGGCTCGGGCGTCCCGGCGAGATCGAAGCGGCCGAAGGTCTCCTCGAGCTTCTTGCGGACACGCTTGAGCGGCGAATGTGCGTCTGCGGCGATCGTCGGCCCCACGTACTCGATCGCCAGCCGGATCGCTCGCGCCTCGAGGGGTGTGAGCTTGGGCGGACGCCGGAAAACATCGCCGTAGAGCTCTTTGTCGACACGCACGACGTCGCCGTCATGCATTGCGTACACGGCGTAGCAGCCGCCGCCGAAGTTGACGAGATTGAGGAGCGAGAGGTGATCCTGGAGCTCTTCGATCGGGATGGAGAAACGCGCAGCCAGCTCGCCGGCGTCGAGTACGGCGGCTCGTTCATCTCCGCAGGCCGCGAGAAGTTGCGCGAGGAGCGCTTGAAGGACGCCGAACCGCTCCGGAGCGACAGGTCCGAGGGGTCTCTCGGGCAGAGGTTGTCTCGGATCTGACCGCTTTGGTCCAGCCGCGACGGGCGCTGGTCCGTCATGCGTCTCCGCGAGGTGCGAGAGCCCGTTCGAGACCGCCTCCACGAGGTCACTGGGCTCGAGCGGAGCGGCGCGGCCGTTCTGGCGGAGGATCCAGCCTGCAAGCAGGTCGACGTTTGCGTACTCGGTCTCGAACACCCCGTCCTCGACCGTTCCGGCGTCGGAAAGCGTCCGCTCGACCCACCACGCGGTGTCGTCCGAGACCGAGATACGCGCCGTTCCGACGATCTCACCGATCTGCCACGGCCGAGGGATTCGATGCTTCTCGACGTCGAAGTCGGCAGGTATCCGGAAGTCGCGCTCGCGGCGGGTTGCGAACCGAATGTCGCCGCGGATTCGCGAGACTTTGAACGTCCGCTCGGTCTTCCGCTCGAGATCGTGCCCGACCACATACCAGTTGCCGTCGTCGAGACGGAGCGCGTAAGGGTTCAGCGTTCGCTCGCCGGATCGTGTACGACGCGGGCTCCAGTACCCGAAACGAACCGTCCGCTGCTTCGAGATGGCCGATTCGAGCTTCGACAGCCGGCCCGCGAGCTCGGGCGAGTAGTCCGGGGCGCTGACGCGTACGCGCTCTGCCGTCTCGGTGGTCGGCTCTGCGAACCCCGAGCGCCCGAGTGCGAGATTCTGAAGCGCCAGGCGCAGAGGCTCTGCGTACGCGAACTTCCCCTCGAGGTAGTAGAGCGCGGTCTGGAGCGCCGCAAGCTCGTCGTTGTCCAGCTCGAGCCGGTCGAGGAAATAGTGCTCCGACCGAAGGGTGTAGAGCTCCTCTCCCGTGAACTCGTCCCGCTGGGACTGGAGCGGTACGCCGAGCGCCGTCAGCTCGGCGCGATCGGAGTAAAACCGGCGCGCGAACGCCTCATCGGACATCTCGCTGTAGCCCTCGACGTTCGACTTGACATCGCGCGCGGTGAGCAGCCGCCGCTCGGCCATGAGGAATGCAACCAGTGAAAGCTGCCGGATGAGCTTGTCAGCGTCGTGCGACATGCGCGTTGCGAGCTTACCGCTCGATCGGTACTAGTCGGCGCAAGACCGGAATCCGCTAGCGCAGATTCCGCTCGCGCGAAAATCCCTGAAGGCGGCCGCTTCGCGGCCGCTGTGCTCGTGTTATTGCGGACGGGCGCTCTAGGCCGCGACCGTGGCGGAGCGCTCGAGGTGCTGGTGCGACGGGCAGAAGTCCCGCCCCGGGAGCGGCGTCCGCTGGCACGCCTTGCCCTTGCGAGTCGTTGCGTGGCAACGGGCGATCCCCCCGTCCAGAAGGCCGGCCTCGACCTGCTGCTCGATGAAGGTCGTTGCAGCGCCGACCCCTTCTCGAACGGTCCACGCGACCTGAGCCTGGGCAGTGATCGGGAAGTAGCGTCGGATGTCGGCGAACAGTGCTCGATCGGGACGTGCGAAGTAGTGGGGATCGTCCGCGAGACGAGCCATGGTGTGCTCGCACTCGAGAAGCACCGCGCGACGGTACGCGAGCTGCGTCGTCTTGCTCGCGTAGGGGTCGATCAGGTCTTTGATCGAGCGATAGATCGCTCGCGAGTATTGATACATACACGAGCGGAGCTGTGCGACTTGGTCGTCCAACGAGTCTGCCGAATTCTCCTGGGATCCCTCTTGCCGGGCGAAAAAGAGGCGAAGCGTACGCTTCGCACGGGGGAGTGTAGCGCCTTTTCGACGGTGTTACAAAGTGCGAGACGAAGATCGCCTGTGCTGGCAACACGCAATCACGAGACGACACGTCGCACAGCCGCGGTACGCGAGAACCGTCGAGCCGCCTCGAGCGCACTTGTCGCCTCGGCCTCGGAGGAGTAGACACCCGTGAACACGATCCAGTAGCCAGGGTGCAAGCTTGCGTACCGCGACGAGTCGAGGACGCCGACCTGTGAGAGTCCCTGCGCTCGTGCCTTGTCGGCGCGCGCGAGCGCGACCCGGCGACCTCCTGTCTGGGGCAGAGAGGCGAGCGCCACGGTCCAGCCATCTTCTCCCGGTGGCCACTCCGAGATCCCCGACGGGCCGGTGTCGACCGGGGACGGAAGCGTGCTCGATGCCGGCACGGTTGCGAATCCACCGGTAGCCGTGATGACCTCGGGATCGCCCTGGGAACCGCCGGCCACGGCCACCGCTGCCGCTCCTCCGATCAGCGCGACGACGGCCGCGATTGCGGCACGCGCGATCCATCCCGATCCGGCTGTCCCGGTTGCATCGACACCGGAGGCCGGAAGGCGGACGCCGCACTCCAGGCAGTACTCCTGTCCGCGAGCCGAGGACTCGCCGCAGCGCGGACAGACAGTCATTCGTCGGTCGTCGAGGCGGCCGCCACGGGCGGCGGGCTCCCGCCGACGGGTCGACCGCACGTCGCGCAGAACTGTGCGCCGAGGAGCAGGGGTGCCCCACAGATGCAGACAGCTCCTCCGCCCCCGCGACGCAGTCGCGCCGTTCCGTCGAGCAACGCATCGATCTCTTGGACGCGAACCTCGATCGCGACCAGCTCGGCGCACCGCTCGACGATGAGCCCGGCGCTGAATCGGTCTCGTTTGTACATTTCGAGGGCAAGCCCACCCAGGTCGCGGAACCGTTCCTCGCGCACCTGCAGTAGCGCCTTGCGCTCTCGCTTGAGCTCTCGGGCCGGTGGAACCACATACTGGGATCCCGGCAAGCCGGTCGAGATCAGGCTCTGCGTGCTCTCCTCTCCTGCCATCCCGGAAAGACTAGAGCTGCAAGACGACGAGCCGCTCTTCGGTCATCTCGCGGATCGCATAGGCGGGCCCCTCGCGGGTGTTTCCGGAGTCCTTCACGCCACCGTACGGCATCTGGTCGGCGCGGAACGTGGGCGCTTCGTTCACCGTCACTCCACCGAAGTCGAGCTCGCCTGCCGCGCGGAGCGCGGACTTCACATTGCTCGTGAAGATGCCCGCCTGGAGCCCGAAGCGGGTGCCGTTGGCGAGCGCGACCGCCTCGTCGAGCGTCTCGTACGGCGTCACCGTGCACACGGGCCCGAAGACTTCGTCGCACGACACCTTCGCGTCGAGCGGCGCTCCCGCGATGACAGTGGGGCGAAGGAGCTCGCCGTCGAGCGTGCCGCCCGTCAGGACGGAGACGTCGCGTCCTCGATCCACGAGAGCACCCGATCGCGCTCGGATCGCGCGATCAGGGGGCCGACGTCCGTCTCTTCGTCAGCAGGATCGCCGACGCGGAGTGCGTCGACGCGAGGCAGGAAGCGCTTCAGGAAGGCGTCGTAGGCGCTCTGGTCGATGTAGATCCGCTGCACCGAGATGCAGCTCTGGCCGGCGAAGGAGAACGCGTTCGCGGCGAGCCGGGCAGCGGCGTCTTCGAGGTCGGCATCGGCCGCGACGATGACGGGAGTCGCGTTGCCGAGCTCGAGGTTCACACGCTTGCGCGGAGCGCGCTCGCGGAGCTTCCAGCCGACGGGCCCCGAGCCCGTGAACGTGATCAGCTTCACCCGCTCGTCCTCGACCAACACGTCGCCGATCTCTCCGGAAGGGCCGCAGAGGACGTTGAGCCAGCCCGGCGGGAGTCCTGCCTCCGTCTCGAGCTCGGCGAGAAGTAGCGCTGAAAGCGGTGTCTGTGACGCAGGCTTCAGGACGACGGCG
>JAERMP010000073.1 GCA_016844515.1 Thermoleophilia bacterium
CGTTCACGGTCTCGATCGAGGCGCGCGAGGGAGTGTCCACCGGGATCTCGGCCCACGATCGTGCGTGCACCATTCAGGTTGCGATCGATCCCGGCTCGACGCCACACGACCTCGTCCAGCCCGGCCACGTGTTCCCGTTGCGCGCGCGCCCCGGCGGCGTCCTCCGACGCACAGGGCAGACCGAGGCGGCCGTCGACCTCGCGCGCCTGGCGGGGCTTATTCCGGCCGGCGTGGTCTGCGAGATCATGAACGACGACGGGACGATGGCCCGTGTGTCCGATCTCACCGCTTTCTGCGCGCGCCACGAGATCAAGATGGTGACGGTCGCCGATCTCATCGAGTACCGGCGGCGCACCGAGAAGCTCGTCGAGCGGGTGGTCTCGGTCGAGCTTCCGACCGATCACGGCATGTTCCAGGCGATCGCGTATCGCGAGCTCCTGACCGGCCAGCACCATGTCGCGCTCCTCAAGGGAGAGGTCGAAGGCGCGGAGAACGTGCTCGTCCGCGTGCACTCCGAGTGTCTGACCGGCGACGTGTTCCACTCAGTCCTCTGCGACTGCGGCGAGCAGCTCGAGCAGGCGCTCGCATGCATCGAGGCCGAGGGCAGCGGCGTCCTGCTCTACATGGGGCAGGAGGGGCGGGGGATCGGGCTCCTGAACAAGCTCAGGGCGTACGAGCTCCAGGAGTCGGGGCTCGACACCGTCGAGGCGAACCTCGAGCTCGGCTTCCCGGCGGACGCGAGGGAGTGGGGGATCGGAAACCAGATCCTCGCCGACCTGGGCCTCACGACGATTCGCATCCTCACCAACAATCCTCGGAAGCTCACCGGGCTCGACGGATTCGGCCTCTCGGTGGTCGAGCAGGTGCCGATCGAGGTCGAGCCGAAGCCCGAGAACGCACGCTATCTCGCCGCCAAGCGTGAGAAGCTCGGACATACCTTTACGAAGCTCCATCACCAAGGTGCGCGGCTCGAGCCCGAGCCGCGCCCGGAGGACGAGAAGTGACCAGCCGCGATATCGACGACTCGAGCGAGAACGTCCTTTCGGATTGGCCGAACCAGGCCGAGCCGGAGGACGTCGAGGCCAAAGAGGACGAGCTCGGGACGACCGACGACGATGGAGCCCAGGCCTGGGGGACGTCGAGCGCGACGGCTGAGCCAGAGGAGGGCGACTCCGACGTGGTTGCCATTGCGGAGCCGGAGACGACATTCGAACCGGTTGAGGACGAGGCGCCCTTCGAGCCGGAGGTGTCCGAGGACGACGGCGCGCCGATCCACGTCGAGCTCTCTCACGAGCACGCTGCGGGCGACCTCCACATCCCTGACGGGTACGCAGTGCTCGAGGGCGAGGCCGAGGGAGGCCGACGCGCGGTCGGCATCGTCGTCTCTCGCTTCAACGGGAAGGTGACGACGAAGCTCCTCGACCGTGCGCTCGAGGAGCTCGAAGCGGCTGGCGTCCAGCAGGAGACCATCACGATCATGGTCGTTCCCGGGGCGTTCGAGCTACCGCTTGCGGCAACTGCCCTGGCCAAGACGCGTCGCTTCGCGTGCATCGTCGCGCTCGGCTGCATCATTCGCGGCGACACTCCGCACTTCGACTACGTCGCGAGCGAGGCGGCGAGCGGGCTCCAGCTCGCGGCGCTGGAGACGGGCGTTCCGGTCTCGTTCGGCGTGCTCACGCTCGACCGGGTCGAACAGGCGGATCCGCGCATCGAGAAGGGCGCCGAGGCCGTCCGCAGCGCACTCGAGATGGCCGATCTCTTTTCCCAGCTGAGAGCGGCCGCAGCTCGTTGACGTGAGTCGCGGCTGAGCCGGAGCAACGACAGCGCTCGCGAAGCGAGCGCCTTTAGGGATTTCCGCTGCGCAACATGTCCGCCCGCAGCTCGTTGACGTGAGTCGCGGCTGAGCCGGAGCAACGACAGCGCGCGCGAAGCGAGCGCCTTTAGGGATTTCCGCGCGGCACGGAGTTCCGAGTAGGAACTTCGTGCCGCTGCGCAACAGGTAGGATGCTCGGCCGCATGTCCAAGATCTGCGCCATCTGCGGGAAGAAGCCCGGCTTCGGCAACAGCCGCAGCCATTCGATGGTGGCCACGAAGCGCCGCTTCAACCCGAACCTGCAGCGCGTTCGCGTCATGCTCGACGGGCATGCGACGCGCGCCTACGTCTGTACGCGCTGCCTGAAGGCCGGCAAAGTCAAAAAAGCCCTCTAGGGCTCGCTCGCCGTTTAAGCTCGCGGCGTGGAACGTGAGCAGTTCGTGATCGCCTCGACCGAGCTCGGCACCATCGCGGTCTCGATGGACGCCGTCGCGCAGATCGTCGGACAGGCTGCGGCAGAGAGCTATGGGGTCGTCGCGCTCGCGGGTCGCGGGCGGTTCTCCCGTCTCTTCCCGTGGGGCATCAAGAAGGGCGTCGATGTCGAAAGGCGCGACGACGGGCTTGCGATCGAGCTTCGGATCGTCGTCGAACACGGACTCAAGCTCGCGGAGGTTGCGGCGACGGTTCGCTCACGGGTCGAGTACGAGCTCGAGCGGATGCTCGGCGTCCCCGTCGCGGCCCTCGAGGTGCACATCGACGGAGTGAGGTCGAGCTAGTGGTCTCTCCGAGAGGTACGGCACTCCTTCGCGCGGCTGCGAACACAGCGCATGCCGTCGTCCTCAGTCGGCCACATACCTTCTGGTATGCGGCCTCCCTGCGTCCTAGGCCTGCTCGGTTCTCGCCGGCGAAGGGGCACCGGACTTCCCGGAGAGACCACTAGGCCGTGGCCAGCGAAGCGGAGATGCGGCTGCGCGAGCGGCTCAGTAAGCTCGCCGGCATGAAGCTCCTGCGTGGGACGAAGCTCAGTGGTGAGCTCGAGCGGCTCCAGGATCAACTCGACCGCCTTCGCGCCGAGCCCACCGCGGAGGAGATCTGGAACTCGGTCGAGCTGGCGCGGCACCAAGACCGCCCCTACACCCTCGACTACGTGGAGCGCATGTTCGACGACTTCTTCGAGCTCCACGGTGATCGCGGCCGAGCGGATGATCCCGCGCTCGTGACCGGTCTGGGAAAGCTCGACGGTCGGACAGTCGTCCTCGTCGGCCACCAGAAAGGCCGTGATCTCAAAGAGCGGACCAAGCGGAACTTCGGGATGGCCTATCCGGAGGGCTATCGCAAGGCGATGCGCGCGATGGCGCTTGCGGACCGCCATGGCTTCCCACTAATCACGATGATCGACACACCGGGGGCGTACCCCGGCGTCGCTGCCGAGCAGCACGGCCAGGGCGGCGCGATCGCTCGGTCGCAAGCCGCAATGGCGCGGTTGTCCGTGCCTACGGTGGCCTGTGTCATCGGAGAAGGGGGCTCGGGAGGCGCTGTTGCGGTCGCCGTCGCCGATCGCGTGCTCATGCAGGAGCACGCCATCTACTCGGTGATCTCACCAGAGGGGTGCGCCGCCATCCTGTGGCGAGACGCTTCCGAAGCCCGAAAGGCCGCCGCGGCGTTCAAGCCCGACGCGGCTCACTGTCTCGAGCTCGGTGTCATCGACGCAATCGTGGCCGAGCCCGAGGGAGGCGCTCACCTGGATACCGACGCGGCCGCATTGCTCCTGGAGCAGGGGATTCTGGAGGCGCTCGACGAGATCGACAGGCTCGATCCGGTGGAGCGGCGCCGCCAGAGGCGCGCGAAGTACCGAACGATGGGGGTTTTGGCCTCCGAATAGCCCTATTTCGGCTTTTCCCCACCTTCCACAGGCTTATCCCCTGGTGCTAAAGACCTCTGAGCAGGGAAATTGCCCATCTTGCAGCTACTTGGTAAAGAAAGCGTTGCGCTTCAGGCGACAATCCACAGGTGAGCCTGGACGAGTACCGCCGCCGTCGGAGGCCCGACAAGACGCCTGAGCCCTTCGGAAAGGCACAAGCACCAGCGGACCAGCCGCGCTTCGTCGTTCAGCGGCACGCGGCGCGAAGGCTCCACTACGATTTCCGGCTCGAGCGAGACGGCGCTTTGGCGAGCTGGGCGGTGCCGAAAGGGGTACCGCTCCGCCATGGCGAGCGCCATCTCGCGGTGCACGTCGAGGATCACCCACTCGAATACGCGGATTTTGAAGGAACGATTCCGGCCGGCCAGTACGGCGCAGGAACCGTCGAGATCTGGGACCGTGGCACGTACGAGCTCGTGGAAGAGAAGCAGGACGGCGGTCTAACGGTTCAACTGCACGGAAGCCGGCTCGTCGGGCTCTGGACACTCGTCCCAGCTCGCCTCGGCGGCGATCCGAAGAACTGGCTGCTCCTGAGGAAGGATGGCGCGCGCGAGGTTGCTGCCCGCTACTCACCGATGCTCGCGACGCCATCCGAGACGCTTCCGACCGGCCAGGGGTGGGTCTACGAACCCAAGTGGGACGGATTCCGGGCGCTCGTCACCGTTGTGGGCGGAGAGGTTACGCTCACCAGCCGGAACGGCAAGGACCTAACCGAGCGATTCCGCGAGGTAGCCCGAGCTGCGCAACTGGCGATTCGTTCGGCAGACGCGATCCTCGACGGGGAGATCTGTGCCCTGGACGAGCAGGGCCGATCCCGGTTCTCGCTGCTCCAGGAGGGAACGGGAACGCTCGCGCTCGTTCTGTTCGATCTCTTGGAGGTGGATTCGGAGTCACTCTTGGACGAGCCACTCCGGGAGCGGAGAGGACGTCTCGAGACTCTGGTTCAGCGAGGTGGGCAGGTTCTCGTCTCGCCACAGTTCGATGACGGCGATGCGTTGCTCGCCGCGGCTCGCGCCCAAGAGCTCGAAGGGGTGGTCGCGAAGCGAGCCGACTCCCGCTACCGGCCGGGGCGGCGGAGCGGCGACTGGCACAAGGTGAAGCTCCGCCGCACCCAGGAGGTCGTCGTCGTCGGGTACACGCGTGGACAGGGAAGGCGCTCGAGTGGTTTCGGGGCGCTAGTTGTGGCCGTGCACGACTCAGGAGGTCTTCGCTGGGCCGGGAACGTCGGAACCGGATTCGGCTATGAAGAGATCGATCGGCTGCTCGGGCTCCTGAGGCCACTCGAGCGCGCGGACTCACCGCTCGCCGTGACTCCGAGGATGGCGCGAGTTCGCCGCTCCGACGTCGTCTGGGTCGAGCCGAGACTCGTCGCGGAGGTGGAGTTCGCGGAGTGGACGCGGGAGGGACGCCTGCGCGCGCCCGTGTATGTCCGGATGCGCGAGGACATGCACGCTGGCGACATCCGCCGCGAGCGGGCGCCGGTTTCGCCGATGTTTAAGCGCGGCCGGCGCGAGCTGCGGCTCTCCAACCTGGACAAACCGTTCTGGCCCGAGGAGGGTATTACGAAGGGCGACCTGATCGCCTACTACCGCGATGTCGCGGCGGTGCTCGTCCCGCACCTGCGCGGCCGACCGTTCACCATGAAGCGTTACCCCGACGGGTGGCAGGGCAAGAACTTCTTCCAGAAGCAGTCGCCGTCCCACATGCCGCCCTGGATTCGGCGAGCACCGTTTCCGGCGTCGACGCGCGCGGGCGAGAAGAAGGTCATCGACTACGCGCTGGTCGACGACGAGCTGGCGCTGCTGTGGATGGTGAACATGGGCTGCATCGATCTGCATACGTGGGCGTCGCGCGCCGATCGCCCGGACAAGCCGGACTGGGTCATGTTCGATCTCGACCCGTCCGAAGGCTCCGGCTTCGAGGAGGTGATCGAGGTCGCAAGGCTCGTGAAGCAGGCACTCGATCTGCTCGAGCTCGAGAGCTTCCCGAAGACCTCCGGCTCCCGCGGCATCCATGTACTCGTGCCGATCGCGCGGCGGCATTCGTTCGCCGTCGTTCGGGAGTTCGCTGGGATCGTTGCAGGAGCGCTTGCGCGCACCCATCCGGGGCTCGTGACGACGGAGTGGGCAAAGGAGAAGCGGCACGGGGTTCTCGTCGATGCGAATCAGAACGGGCCGGGGAAAACCAACGCCTCCGTCTACTCCGTGCGACCGCGAGCAGGTGCGCCGGTCTCGACGCCCATGCGCTGGGAAGAGGTCGCCTCAGGCCTCGACCCGCTGGCGTTCACGATGGACGCGGTGCTCGACCGGGTTGCCCACGACGGCGATCTGTTCGCGGGTGCCCTCGGAGGCAAGCAGTCGCTCAAGCAGGCGCTGAAGGCTCTTCGCTGAGACCGAACAGCGGTAGACATGGCTCGAGCCCGGCGATCTCAACGGGCATCGGGCAATGCCATGCGGCGCGTTCGATCTCGACGCCGTGCTCGGGGACGGGATAGCCCCGCGGGCTTTTCGTGCCGATGCCCGTTTCCCGATAGCCGAGCTTCTCCGAGACTCGGCGCGAGGCTTCGTTGTCCTCGAGCCAGGTGGACTCCGCTGCCACCGCTCCGAGGCCGCGGAACGCAAGCTCGAGCACTGCCGCGCGCATCTCCGTGCCAAGCCCGCGTCCTTGGTAGTCACGGCCGAGCCACGAGCCGGTGCCGACCCAGCGCCTGTCCGCGAACTGGTTCGCGAAGATCCCCTGTGTCCCCGCGAGCTCACCGCGCGCCCATACGAGGAGGTTCAGGTCCCAGCTGTCCGGCGACCAGTCGGCCAAGTGCCGCTCGTGGAACGCCACGAAATCGGCCAGGAAGTCGGGCTCTCCGATGCGGTCGGACCATGCGACCGCGAAGGGCATCTCGTGCGGCGGGTGTACGCCTCGCTCCGCGAGGTGGCCGAGCGCGACGAGCTCCTCCTGCGAGCCGAGTCTGAGCTCGAGACGAGGCGTCCTGACGCGCAGGCCGTAGAGCGGCGCCGTGCCCACTAGTCGCCGAGCCGCCGCGGATGGCCGAGTACGGAGAGCTCCACGATGTCCCGGCGGAAGAAGAGCGCGACCGTCCAGTCGAGGACGACGCGAAGCTTCCTCGAGGCGAGCGGGAGCTGGTACAGGTGGTAGGTGCGGGCTACCCACCAGCCGAGGAAGCCGCGCAGTCGGACTCCGGGGATCTCGGCAATGCCCTTGTGGTATCCGAGCGTCGCCACCTGGCCGAGCATCCGGTAGCCGTACGGCCTAGGTGAGCCCGTGAGGTTCTTCGCGAGTCGGCGTGCCTGGCGCAGAGCGTGCTGGCACGTCGGCGGATCGGTCGCGCCGGGGGTGCGCGTGTTCACGACTGCGGCGCAATCACCCAGAGCCCAGACGTTCTTGCACCCCTCCACGCGCAGCGTCGCGTCGATCAGCACGCGTCCTCGCTCATCGAGAGGGAGCCGCAGCTCTGCGAGGAGGGGGTGGGGCCGTACGCCCGCCGACCATACGAGCGTGCGGGCGGGCACGCGCGCTCCGTCCGAGAGCACCGCTTCGTGCCCGTCATACGACTCGAGGGTCGTCTCGACGTGGATCTCGACGCCACGCCGCGCGAGGTGGCCGGCCGCGTACTCACCGAGCCGCCTAGGTATCTCCGGGAGGATCTTCGGGGCCGCGTCGACGAGGACCCACCGCTGCGGCACGTCCCGGAGGTTCGGGTAGAAGCGCAGCGCCGCATGCGCGAGGTCGTTCAGCTCTGCAAGCGCCTCGACCCCCGCGTAGCCGGCGCCGACGAAGACGAAGCCGAGCTCCTCCGAGGCGTCGGCGGGATGGATCGAAGCGCGCTCGAGTTGTTGCAAGAGCCGGTTCCTAAGAGCGATCGCATCGGCGAGGTCCTTGAACCCAATCCCGTGTTCGGCGAGGCCAGGAATCGGGAGGAAACGTGTGACCGCGCCCAGTGCGATCACGAGACGTTCGTAGGCGATCTCGCAAGGCCCCGCGAGCGTCTCGGCAACCACGACCCCTCGTTCTGCGTCGAGTCCGGTAGCTCGCCCCAGTAGGAGCTCCGAGTACGGGCACATTTGGCGGAGCGGGACGACGACGTGGCGGGGCTCGAGAGTGCCGGCCCCCGCTTCCGGGAGGAGTGGCGTGTAGAGCATGTAGTTCTCGGGCGAGACGATCGTCGCGCCGTGCCGCTTGAGGAGCCGCGCGACATAGCTTCCGGCGAACCCGCCGCCGAGAATGAGCGTCCCGCCGCGCGCCTCCCGTCGCTCCACGCGTCATGCTTAGCACGGTGGTGCGTCAAGTGTCGGTGATCGGGAGCGGGGCGGACTGGGAGGACGCCGCGGAGGAGGTCGGACGCCTGCTGGCGGAGCGCGGCTGCACAGTCGTGACGGGCGGCCTCGGCGAGGTCATGGCCGCGGCCCATCGTGGCGCGAAGGCGGCCGGCGGGACGACGATCGCGATCCTTCCAGGTGAAGACCGCAGCGCGGCGAACCCGTGGGCCGATCACGTGGTGGTCACGGGTATCGGCCATGCGCGGAACCTTGCGTTAGCCGCGTCCGGCGACGCGGTGATCGCGGTTGGTGGAAGCTACGGCACGATCGCCGAGATGGCGCTGGCCCTGCGTCTGGGCCGAACGGTGGTCGCTCTCGCGGGCGCTCCTGAGGTCGAAGGAGCGCTTCGCGTCGAGACCCCTGACGAGGCGGTCGACCTGGCGCTACGAGACCTCGGCTAAGCGGCGTTCGAGGTAGCGCGTCTCGGACTCGTTTGCGGTGAGCTCGAGCGCGAGCCGATACTCGGCCGCGGCTTCTGCGCGCAGGTCGAGGCGCCGATAGAGATCCGCACGCGCGGCGTGCAGGAGGTGGTAACCGTCGAGTCCCTCGATCCCGTCCAGCATGGCGAGGCCTTCCTCCACACGGCTCGAGAGTGCCACGGCGACCGCTCTGTTCAGTTGGACCACAGGTGACGGATCGAGAACTGCCAGCCCATCGTAGAGTAGAACGATCTCGCTCCAGGGCCGGCCCTCGGCGTGCGCCGCCGCGATTGCGGCCTGGAGCTGGTACGGGCCGGGCCGCCGCAGCGATACCGCGCGCTCGAGCATCCGCAGACCCTCGTCGATGCGGTTGCGATCCCAGAGCGAGCGGTCCTGATCCTCGAGGAGAACGAGCTCGCCGTCGGCATCAACCCGTGCGGCGCGGCGCGAGTCCTGGAGCAGCATGAGCGCCAGGAGCCCGAACACCTCCGGCTCGTCGGGCATGAGCACTGCGAGCAGCTTGCCGAGACGGATCGCTTCGTCGCAGAGCTCCTCTCGCACGTGGTCGGCTCCAGCGGTGGCGGCGTACCCCTCGTTGAACA
>JAERMP010000074.1 GCA_016844515.1 Thermoleophilia bacterium
CGCAAAGATCCCTAAAGGCGGCCGCTCCGCGACCGCTGTGTTGAGGTTTCAATTCACGCCTCTCTGGTTCTACTCGGTCGAAGCGGCCGTGACGCGCTCTTCGAGCGCCGCCAGCACCTGCGAGACCTGCTGATTGACGATCGGCTGGAGCACGCGCTGCCCCATTGCGCCGACCGGGCCCGCGATCTTGACGTCGGCCTCCCACGCCATCGACGTCCCCTCGCCGGACTCGGTGAGCGTGAACGACGTCTTCATGTCCATGAGCGCGCCGACGCCCTGCCCCTTTGCGCGCATCGAAGAGAACTCCGGCGGACGCTCCTCGAGCTTCTCGAAGTTCATCGTCATCTTGAGCCCGCCGAGACCGAGCGGAACCTTCACCTTGGCGGTCCAGTGGCGCTCGTCCGTGATCTCGAAGCTCTCCACCCCCGGCATCAGCTTTGCCATCTCGGACGGCTCGGAGATGACCGCCCAGACGGTCTCGCGCGGGGCGGACAGCTCCTTCGTCCCACTCACGATCACCTCGACACGACCTCCACGTTGGCCCTCGTTGCCTCGGGATCCTGGAGCATCGACCACACGCGATGCGGCGGGTTGCAGCTGTCGTAGACGATCGCGTTCCCGGCGGCAGCAAGAGCATCCTGGATCGCGGCACCGATGCAGTGAATGCCGCCGCCGCCGCCCTCCCCCATGCCCTTCGCGCCGAGTGGCGCCACCGGCGACGGAGACTCCATCGCACCGGTCTTGAGCGGGGGCATGTCCATCGCGTGCGGCACGTGGTAGTCGTAGAAGTTGGCTGTCAGGAGCGTTCCTTCCTCGTCGTAGACGAACTCCTCCGAGAGTGCGGCCCGGATCGCGTGCGCGGTCGCTCCGTGCACCTGCCCCTCGACGATCTGCGGGTTGATGCGGATGCCGCAGTCGTCGACCGCTGCGTAGTCGACGATCTCGACCTCTCCGGTCTCCGGATCGATCTCGACGACGGCCGCGTGGATCTGGGTCGCGTACGTGAGTGTGAGCTGGCCGGTCTTCTTCTCCGTGTCGACCATCCCGAAGTACGGGCGGCACACGTACCGATGATTAAGGGTCGGGTTGAAGTCCGGCGGCAGGAAGGCGTTGTTCGCGTTGACGATCGCGCCGAGCGCCATGAACGGGAGCGCGGCCTCCTCGGGTCCGTCCTTGATGCGCGCGAAGCCGTCCGCGAGCTCGATCGCCTCCACCGGCGCCTGGAGAACAGCAGCGGCGAGCTGGATCATGTCTTCGCGCACGAGCTCGGCTGCGCCCTTTACCGCTCCGAGCCCCGTGAAGGCGAACTGGCTCGCGTACGTCCCCGAGAACCCGGCGTGCGAGTTGAACCAGGTGTCGTGGCCACGCCGGACGTTCACCTGCTCGGGCGGGCATCCGAGGATATCGGCGACCACCTGCGCCGCAGTCGTCTCGTGACCCTGCCCCTGCGGGACGGTGCCAAGCGTGACGACGACCTCGCCGAAGATGTCGAGCTTGACCGACGCCGCCTCGTTGTTGCCCGAGAACTGGAGCTCGGGATTCAAGAGCGTCGACTGCCCGAAGTTGTTCGTGCCGGAGTCGAGCGTCGAGCCGATCCCGAACCCGAGCAGCTTGCCGCGCGACGCCGCCTCCTTCCGCCGCTCCTCGATCGAGCCGTAGTCGATGAGGTCGAGCGCGATGTCGAGCGCCGCCGCGTAGTCGCCCGAGTCGTAGAAGCACCCGTTCGGGGTCTCGTAGGGCATCTGCTCGACTTTGACGTAGTTCCGCTTGCGCACCTCCACAGGGTCGAGGCCGAGCTCGGTTGCGACGATGTCGATGATCCGCTCCGTCAGCCAGAGATGCTGCATCCGGGAGTAGCCGCGATTCGGTGACACCGGCGACTTGTTCGTACACACCTGCGTGAAGTCGACGCGGATGTTCCGCCAGCCGTAGAGACCAGGTGTCACCTGCGCCCAGATGATGCAGCCGAGCGGCTCGTAGCGCGGGAACGCACCGCAGTCGTCCAGCGCCTTCACCTTGAACCCGGTCATCGTCCCGTCGGAGCGCACCGCGACCTCGACGTCGAGGAACGTCCGCTCGTTTCCGTGCGCGTTCGCCGTGTGCTGGTCGGTGCGCCACTCGGTCCACTGCACCGGACGCCCGAGCTTGCGCGCCAGCAGGCAGAGGACGACGTACTGCGGATGGAGGCAGATCTTGTTCCCGAACCCGCCGCCGATGTCGTGGGTGACGAAGCGGAGCTTGTCGATCCCCGTGCGGAGCGCCGGCGCCATCCAGATCGCGCCGATACCGGGCATCTGGTGGTTGCAGGTGAGCGTCCACTCCCCCGTGCCCTTGTCGTACTCGACCAGGGCGCCCGCGCACTCGAGCGGAGTCGAGGAGAAGCGGTGGAAGTGGAGCCGGTCGATCTTGACGACGTGATCGGCCTCGGCGAGCGCCTGGTCGACGTCACCCCAGTCGAAGACACCGGACCACACCACGTTCGAGCCCGCTTCGTCGTGGAGTACGACCTCGTCCTTCAACGACTCCTCCGCGTCGACGAGGACGGGCAGCGAGTCGTACTCGACCTCGATCAGATCGGCGGCGTCACGCGCGAGCTCGCGTGTGGCAGCACAGACCGCTGCGACGGGCTCGCCCATGTGCCGGACCCTGCCGACCGCGAGGGCGTAGTCCTTGATGTTCCCGCCCGGCTCGACCGACATCTCGAAGAAGGGTTCGGTGTGGATCGCGACCTCGTCCCCGGTGAGCGTCCCGTACACGCCGTCGAGCTCGAGCGCCTTCGAGACGTCGATGGAGACGATCTTCGCGTGGGCATACGGCGAGCGGACGAAGTGGACGTAGCCCATTCCGTGCCGGCGGACATCGTCGAAGAAGGTGCCGAGGCCCTGGACGAGCCGTCGGTCCTCCCTGCGTGGGATGCTCCGCCCAACGTACCCCTTCTCGAGGACCACGGGCTCGACGGTTTCGACGACGGTCGAGCTGCCCGCGCCTTGTAACAGACTGTTACTTGGGGTGGGGCTCACGCGTTCTCTCCACCAACGGCGACCACGGCTTCGACGATGTTCACATAGCCGGTGCAGCGGCAGAGATTGCCCTGCAGTGCGTAGCGGACCTCGTCCTCGGTCGGGTGCGGATTTCGCTCGAGAAGGGCAGTCGCGCTCATCAGCATCCCGGGCGTGCAGTAGCCGCACTGGAGCGCGTGGTGAGTGTTGAAGGCCTGCTGGAGCGGGGTCAGCTCGCCGTCGGTAGCCAACCCCTCGACCGTTTGGATCTTCGCGCCGTCGGCCTGGACGGCGAGCATCATGCAGCTCTTCACCGGCTCGCCGTCGAGATGAATGGTGCACGCGCCGCAGTTCCCGGTGTCGCAGCCGACGTGGGTGCCGGTCAGCCCGAGGTCGTCGCGGATGAAGTGCACGAGCAGGCGCCGCGCCGGCACCTCCATCTCGATCTGCTCGCCGTTCACCTCGAGTGAGACAGCGCAGCTGCGGACGGGAGCGGCCATCACGCGCCTTTCCGCCGCTCGGCGGCTTGGCTTACGGCGCGAACGGCCGATACCTCGGCCAGATGCCGCCGGAAGTCGGCGGAACCATGCACGTCGGAGGGTGGGTCGAGCGACGCGCCCAGGCCGTCCGCCGCTGCCCGGATGGACTCCTCCGAGAAGTCGCTTCCGGCTAGACGCTCCTCCATCGCTGTCGCGCGTACCGGTGTGGCCCCGACGCAGCCCAGAGCGACGCGCGCAGCATCTCCCGAGATCGTCGCCGCAGCGTTGACGACGTACGTCCCGTGCTTCCCGATCGTCAGGCCGGCGAAGCCGTCGCCGGCGCCGCTCGATGGAGGCACGCCGATCTTCGTCAAGAGCTCTCCCTCGCCGACCGCCGTCATGTACACGCCGATGAAGAACTCGTCTGCGGACACCGTGCGCTCGCCGCTCTCGCCCCGAATCGTGAAGGTGGCGCCGAGAGTTGTGAGAAGCGGCGGAAGGTGGTTCGTCGGATCGCTGACGCAGACGTTTCCGCCGATCGTGCCGCGGTTTCGCACCTGCACGTCGCCGATCGTCGACGCGACCTCCGCGAGGATCGGTCGCGCGACCTCGACTTCGGACGAGCCCATGAGTTGCGCGTATGTGACCATCGCGCCGATCTCGAGCAGTCCATCGGATGAGAAGCCAATGGCGCGGAGCTCATCGAGGTCGGCCAGGTCCACGAGAACGTCGGGCGCCGCTGCCCGAGCCTTCATCACGTTGACGATCGTCTGCCCGCCGGCGAGAGCCCTCGCGCCGTCGTACGTCGCGAGAAGCGAGATCGCCTCTTCGACGGTTGCCGGGCGTGCGTAGTCGACCTCGCGTAGGAGCACCCTGAGATTCAGTCACACACTGCCGTGACGTGTCAAGCGAGAGCCGCGCTCTACCGATTGGGAGGCGACTCGTTCCCACCGTATTCTGTCCTCACTGTATGGCCGCGCTGCAGCACACGTGCGGGCGCAGCGATTTCGCCGGGTTCGACGTGAAGGAGCTCGAGCAGTCGCTCGTCGCCCGTTTTGCGAGACAGGTCTCCGCGCACCCTTCATGTCTCGCCGTTCGGGACCGCTCAGCGTCGCTCTCCTACGCTGATCTCGACGGCTGGGCGAACGGAATCGCCCAGGCCATGCTCGCACGAATCGGCGAGGGTCCCGACCCAGTCCCGCTCGTCTTTGCACAAGGCGCTGCAAGCACTGCAGCGATCCTCGGCACGCTCAAGGCTGGAAGGGCGTACGTCTCCCTCGACCCGTCCGACTCCCGCAGTGCTCGTGCTGTCGAGGCAGTCGGTGCAGTCGTCGTCTTGACCGATGCCGAGCACGCGGACAGAGCATCTCGGATCGCCGACGACGTGCCCGTCATCGTGGTCGACGAGATCGGCGCAGGCGCCGATCCGTGCATCCCGATGACACCGGACTCGCTTGCCTACGTGTTCTTCACATCAGGCTCGACCGGGGAGCCAAAGGGGGTGGTCGACAACCATCGCAACGTTCTTCACAACGTCCTTCGCTACTCGAACACGCTCCACATCGCTCCGAGCGACCGGCTTTCGCTCATCCAGTCCCCTAGCTTCAGCGGCTGCATATCCAGTCTGTTCGCGGCAGTGCTGAACGGAGCTGCGTTGTTTCCGTTTCGGCTCGACGAGGGCGGCGTCCCAGCTCTCGCACGTTGGCTTCGTGAGGAGCAGATCACGATGTACCACTCGGTTCCTTCGATCTTTCGAGCGCTGCTTCGCGGGCAGCAGGCGGCGTTCCCGGACATCCGAGTTGTACGCCTCGAGGGTGACCGAGCATCGGGACTCGACGTCGAGCTCCATCGACACCACTTCGAACCCGGCTCGGTCTTGGTCAATGGCCTCGGGCTCACTGAAACGGGACTTGTCCGACAGCTCTTCCTCGACCAAGAGACGCCGGTCGACGACGGGATCCTCCCTGTCGGATACCCGGTTCCGGACGTAGACGTTGTGATTGTCGACGAGCACGCCGAGGAGCTCCCCTTGGGCGCATCCGGTCAGATCGCCGTCCGCAGCGCGTTTCTCGCCCAGGGGTACTGGAACAGATCCGATCTGACCGAGCGGGCGTTCGTCGACGTCGGCGGCGAGCGCACCTACCTCACGGGTGACCTCGGCCGACTCCGCGAGGACGGCTGCCTCGAGTACCTGGGACGGCTGGATGGCCAGCTTAAGGTGCTCGGCAACCGAGTCGAGCCGGCCGAGGTCGAAGCCGAGCTCGTCCGACTCGCAGGGGTGAAGGAGGCTGCAGTCACCACCCGGGAGGGGCGTCGCGACGAGGGGCGACTCGTCGCATACGTCGTACTCGATGGAACCGACATGCCGTCGGCGAACGACATTCGCCGGGCGCTGGGACGGCGCCTCCCCAAGTACATGGTCCCGTCCGCGGTTGTCACGCTCGATGAGCTCCCTCTCAGCCAGAACGGCAAGGTCGACCGTCGGGCCCTACCCGATGTGTCAGACCACACCGGCGATCGCCTTCCTGCTGATGACATCGAACGCCTGGTCGCACGCGTCTGGGAAGACGTTCTCGAGGCGGGTCCCATCGGAGTCGATGGCGACTTCTTCGTACTCGGCGGAGACTCTCTCGCGGCGGCCGAGATCATGGCACGCCTCGAACACGAGACTGGGAATTTCCTACCCATGTCCGTGCTTGCCGGGTCGCCGACGGTCGCCGGTCTCGCCGACGCGCTCCGCACCGGCTCGTCGCCCGTACCGTCGTCACTGGCGGTCCTTCGTTCCAACGGCGACCGCGCTCCGCTCGTCCTCGTTCACGGCAACACGGGCAACGCGCTTCATTACGTGAACCTCGTCCGCCGACTGGACCGGGATAGGCCGATATGGGCGCTCGAGTATCTGTCGTCCAATGACCTGAGCGTCGAAGGGATCGCCGCGGCCCACGCCGCAACGCTCCTCAGCGCACGCGCCACGGGTCCGTACCTCCTGGCCGGCTCCTGCTTCGGGGGGGTCGTCGCGCACGAGCTCGCCTGCCAGCTTCGGGCTCGCGACTACGAGGTTCAGTTGCTCGCCCTTCTCGGACTCACACCTCTCGAGTTCCCGAGCATGGTGACACCGCAAGCGCACGATCGCTGGGATCGGATGCATCGCCCGATGCGATGGTTCGTCTCTCATACCCGCTACCACGTCGGGCGCGCATGGACGCTGCCCGCACGAGAGCGTGTCGACTATCTCGCGACGAGAGCGGCGAATCTCCTGGCGCGGACCACTCGGCTGAGGCGCACGGACGCTACGTCGCATTCGGTTTACGACGCGATCCAGGTCGCGCTCGCAGCCCACCGGCCGGCGCGATACCCGGGAGCCGCCGTGGTCGTCCTCCACCAGGACGACACCGCCATATATACGGAGAATCCACTCCGCGACTGGGCCAAGCTCGCCGACACCATCGACCTTGTGATCCTGCCGGGGCGCGACCACGCCATGCTCGAGGAGCCGGGCGTCGCCCGTCTCGCGGACATCGTTCGCGAGCGGCTCGCGTCCGTGCCGTGAGCCTCCGAGCCGGCGATCTCGTGGCATCAATCATCTAGCGGGCCGCGGTAGAGTCGCGGCGATGGCGACCTTCGACGCGGTCTTCGTGGGCGCCGGGATCAACTCCCTCGCCGGCGCGGCACTGCTGTCGAAAGCGGGCTGGAATGTCTGCGTCCTCGAGCGTACGGACGAGCTTGGCGGTTGCATCAAGACCTCGTCCGACCTTACGGTGCCCGGCTTCACGCACGAGGTGCTCGCGTCGTGGCACCCGCTCTTCACCGGCTCCCCCGCATACGCGGAGCTGAAGGACGATCTCGACCGACGCGGGCTCGTGTACCTCAACACCGAGCTCCCGACCGGCTCCGCATTCCCGGATGGGACGAGCGCCTTCCTGACGACCTCGCTCGATGCCAACATTGCCGAGTTTGCAGGGCACGCCGCAGCTGACGGTGCGGCCTGGGAGTCGATGTTCAACGGCTTCATGGCCAATGCCGACCTGTCGTTCGGCGTGCTCGGGACGGAGCTCTGGTCGCCCGCCGGACTGGGCCTCGGGCGACAAGCGCTTCGCCGCTTCGGTCGACGAGGTCTGCTCGCGTACGTCGGAACGGTGTTCTCGACCTGCCGCGACTGGCTCGGCGACACATTCGAATCCGATGCGGCACACGGCCTCCTAGCGCCTTGCGTTCTTCATACGGGACTCGGGCCGGATCAGGCCGCCTCCGGCTTCATGACCCAGGTGATCGCTTGCGCGCTGCAGCTTGGCGGGATGCCCGTTCCGAAGGGAGGTGGCGTCGTCCTTGTCGACGGCCTAGCCGGGATCGTCCGAGACGCGGGAGGAGAAGTGCGCACGAGCGCAGAGGTCGAACGGGTGCTCGTCTCCGGCGGGAAGGTGACGGCCGTCCGGCTCGCGGGCGGCGAGACGATTCGCGCCGAGCGCGCGGTGATAGCGAGCGTCACGCCTACGCAGCTCTACGGCGAGCTTCTCGGAGTCGGAGACGCCCCCGCCGACGTGACAGACGCGGCGCACCGCTACCGCTTTGGGCGCGGCGAGATGCAGATTCACATCGCCATGAACGAGCCGCCCGACTGGTACGGCGACGAGCGGCTCGGCCGGACGGCGATCGTGCACGTGACGCCCGGGCTCGATGGTGTCTCCCGCGCGGTGAACGAAGCCGAGCGCGGCCTGCTGCCCGCCGAGGCCACGATCGTGTGCGGACAGCCGGTGGCGGTCGATCCGTCGCGCGCGCCCGCTGGCTCGTGGATCATCTGGATCCAGCTCCAGGAGCTGCCTGCAGGCCGCGTGAAGGGCGACGCAGCGGGCGAGATCAACGTCGGCGACGGCAGCTGGACCGAGGAGCTCCGCGAGGCTTACGCCGATCGGATCACCGCTCGTCTCGGCCGTCATATCCAGAACCTCGAGCGAGCGACGATCAAGCGGGTCGTCCTCTCCCCTGCCGACATCGCCGCCATGAACATCAACCTCGTCGGCGGAGACATCTACGGAGGCTCGTGCGCCCTCGATCAGAACTTCCTCTTCCGCCCGCTCCCACAGGCGCCGGGTCACCGGACTCCCGTCGACAACCTCTGGCACATCGGCGCCTCGACCCATCCGGGGCCGGGCCTCGGCGCAGGATCCGGCTACCTCGTCTACAAGGAGCTGACGAAGCCCGCCGCCCCGCGGCGCCTGCTCTCGAGCGTGCGCGAGGCCGGACAACGCTTGCAACAGTCTGTTGCTAAGTCGCCGTGAGACTCTCACTGTCGGAGATCTCGACCGTGGGAGCCTCCTTCGAGGAGGACGTCGCGGCATATGCGGCGGCGGGGTTCGATGGCATCGGCATCTGGGAGTTCAAGCTCCCCGAAGACGACGCAGCGAACGTGGCGCTCCTGAGCCAAGCTGGCCTGGCCGTCGCCAACTGCGTCCCGACCGTGCCCTCCATCCTCCCGCTTCGGCTCCCGGGGATGGAGGGTCCACCAGGCTCACGGGAACGCATCGACACGCTCTGCTCGAGCATGCGCCGGCTCGCGGCGTACGCGCCGGAGTCCGTCCTCGTGATCACGGGCCC
>JAERMP010000231.1 GCA_016844515.1 Thermoleophilia bacterium
ATACCACGTGCCCTCGTACGGGAGCTGTGGCGAAAGCAGGACGAAACCGCCGGTTGCGCGGGTTGAGGTGAAGGTACCGGTGATGGAGATGCTCTCGGCCTGCCCGCCCCCCTCGAGCGAGAGTCGGGAGAGACTCACGAGAAACCTCGAGTCTGGGCGGACGGCGATGGTCCCGCGGTAGACGAACCGCAGGGGCACGGTCGGACGAGCGTTACCGATGAAGCAGGTGAGGGTGACCTCGATATCGAAGTTCGCGACTCTCAGCTCGTCGCTGACGTTGAAGCAGATGCGTCCGTTCTGTGTGGTCGATCCGCAGTAGCGCCCGGGTTCGACGGAGGGGGGCGGCGGCGGCGGAGTCCTTGCGGTCCACGTAATCGGACCGGAACGGCATGTACGCACGGTTCCGAATGGATCGGGCGCCGAGGTTTCGTAGCTCAGGGTCCCGGCTGCCGCCGAGTCAGTGAACTTCCCGGTCACCGAGTACACGGACTCGCTGATCGAGAACGTTCCGTCCGCAGCGATCGGGTACGTGCCGCCTATCGACCCAGCGAGGAACTTGACCGTGGGCGGCTCGTCGGGCCCGCAGCGTGCGATGACCTGACGAACTCTCCAGTTCGTGAGCGCGCGACCGTCGGCGAGGACATCGAAGGTGACGATGTCGCTAGGTGTCGTCGTGCCCCCGTAGCGGCCTGGCTGCGCGGGAGGGGGTGGCGGAGGCGGAGGGAGCGACACCGAACCGGTGAGGACGGTGCGAATCGATCGCGCGGTGGAGCCACACGCGATTGCTCCCTTGCCTCGTCCACCACCAACCGCTCCCTGGAACGTGCGCGTGCCGGCCAGGACCTTCCACGTGCTCGTCGTCGCACCGCACGCTTGTGTAACCCGAACCGTGATCGTCCCTTTTGCGCCGACCAACTTCTCCTTCAACTGAACGCGACCCGCGGCGACTGTGCGGCGGGCGCTCGCGGTGCCTGAATCCGCGGTTGCCCCTCGCATCGTGAAGGACCCTCGCAGGGAGGGCTTGAGCGACGTCACGATCGTGACTTGCCCGGATGCAGAAGCCGGCTGAAGCGTGCTGAGCGTGTACACATCGCGCGCATCGGACACACCGCCGCTCAGCACGCCGATCACGGCGCCGAGGGCAAGCGCTACGCCTAGCCGAGGCCGCAGTGCCTTACGTGACATGTGTCGCGAGAATACTCGGCCTCGGGCGGCGAGAAACTCGCCGAGGTACATCGCCGACATGTCGCTCAGTCCAGCATCCAGGCGAATCGAGTGCCGGCGAGCGCTGCTTGGACCTCGTCCATGTTTTCGATCAGTTCCCCCCTCGGCCGTCGATTCATGCGAACCAGGGAGGACTCCACCTGCCACTCGCTCGGCTCGACGTCGAGCGACGCGACGATCCGGGCCAGCTCCTTCGCCGGCTCCGTGGCAAGTTGCTTGTAGGTGACTTCGAGGCGAGGAATCCGGTAGCGCCGGAGAGTTGCTCGGGCCGCGGCCACTGCTCGCTCCATCTCTTCGATGCGTGTAACGAGCGCTGTTGTGTCGATCCGGACGGCGATGTCCGCGACGTGGTCTGTGCCATGCGCGCGAAACAGGCCGCGGGCGACCGACGTCTCCCAGGAGACGATCTGATCGAGCGCGTTCTCGCGGACGAGGTGCACCGCCCGCGCCCGCCGCGCTGACAGGTATGGGAGGAGACCGGGGTGCACGTGCGGGTGTCCGTACATGAGCTTGAAGCCGACCGCGTCGCTGTCCGGCCGCGGCCGGACGAGCCGCCTCAGGTATGCAAGTCGGTGGGGCATGAGCGTGATCCGGCGCCGTTCGGCGAGAGTCGCCTCGAACCGTGGAATATCGCGGCTTCCGTAGTCCGGGGTCGTTCGGTCACCGGGAAGGAAGAGCTCGGCGTAGGCGGCTATCCGCGGGTGGCTGTCCAGAAGGTCGATGAGCCACGACGAACCCGTCCTCGGCGACGTGAAGACGACGAAGAGCGTCGACGACGTTGCTCGCTGCCACCCTCCTCTTCTCGTCAGCACGGGCGCGACCCTAACGGAGCCGCCCTGCGGAGTCGATAGCATCGGCACATGCCCACGTCCCTGGTGACAGGCGGCGCCGGCTTCCTCGGCTCCCACCTCTGCGAAACGTTGCTCGAGCGCGGGCACCGGGTCATCTGCGTCGACAATCTCGTTGTCTCGACGCTCGAGAACATCGACCACCTGCGCGACGATGCGTTCACGTTCGTGAACCACGACGTGATCGAGCCGATGATCGTGAACGAGCCCGTCGACTTCGTGTACCACCTCGCAGCACTTGCGAGCCCGATCGACTATCTGCGGATGCCTTTGCACTCGCTCAAGACGGGTTCCTACGGAACCCATCACTCGCTCGGGCTCGCGAAGCTCAAGCGCGCCCGGTTCTTCCTCGCCTCGACGAGTGAGGTCTACGGCGACCCCCAGGTGCACCCGCAACCCGAGACGTACTGGGGCCACGTCAACCCGATCGGCCCGCGCGGCGTGTACGACGAGGCCAAGCGCTACGCCGAGGCGTTGACGATGGCGTATCACCGCCAGCAAGGGGTGAACACCGCGATCGTGCGCATCTTCAACACCTACGGCCCGCGGATGAGGGCCAACGACGGACGGGCGATCCCGACGTTTCTCAGGCAGGCGCTCTACGGCAAGCCGGTCACCGTTTTCGGCGACGGGTCGCAGACGCGGAGCTTCTGTTACGTGGACGACCTGATTCGGGGAATCATCCTGCTCGCGGAGTCGAGCGAGCACCTGCCCGTCAACCTCGGCAATCCCGACGAGAAGACGCTGCTCGAGCTCGCCGAGACGATCGTCCGGCTGACGGGCTCCTCGAGCGAGGTTGTTTTCGAGGCGCTTCCGGTCGACGATCCTCAGGTTCGGCAACCGGACATCACGAGGGCCAAGCAGATCCTCGGGTGGGAGCCCGAGATCTTGCTCGAGGACGGTCTACGGCGAACGATCGCCTCGCTCGGGCACGAAGCCGCCGTCGGCTCCGCGTGACCGACGAGCTCTCCGACCGCTACGAGCAGCATCATCGCGAGCGACGCGCCGAAGGCGAGTTCGTCTTCGTACCGGAGCGGATTCCACTCTTCCAGGCTGCGATCGGGCGGGGGAAACGAATCCTCGACCTCGGTTGTCGCTCGGGGGCGTTCACGCGTCACTTCCTCGACGGGAACGAGGTCGTCGGACTCGACGTCGATCGCGCCGCGCTCGCCAAGGCCGAGTCGCTCGGGATTCAGCCGGTGCAGGCGAACGTCGAGGAGCCGCTCCCGTTCGAGGATGCGAGCTTCGACGCGGTCGTGGCCGGGGAGCTCCTCGAGCACCTGCAGTTCCCGGACGCGCTCGTCGGAGAGATTCGCCGGGTGCTCCGGCCGGGTGGCGTGATCGTGGGCTCGGTTCCCAATGCCTACCGGGTGCAGGGCCGTCTTCGGTTCGTGCTAGGTCGCGCGCCCGAGGACGATCCGACGCACCTCCACATGTTCTCGTCGGCCGACGTGCGCGGCCTTCTCGCCGAGTTCGAGGACGTCCGGCTGTCCTTCGTCGGCGGCCG
>JAERMP010000232.1 GCA_016844515.1 Thermoleophilia bacterium
GTCTCGTTCGAGTCGTAGAACCCCTTCTTGACCTTGATCCCCGTCGCCTTGGTGAAGGCTGGGTACGTCTTCGGGTTCACGTACTGCGCCCAGTTGTAGTAGAAGAGCGTCCCCTCGGCCCCGGCCGCCTCGGCCGCGGCGAACGCGTCGCCCGCACCAAGCCGACCAAGCCCCGCTGCCGCGAACGCCGCCGCAGTGGCGCCGGCAACGAAGCCTCGTCGACTGACGGGCTGCTCCCAGATCGTGATCTCGTCGCTCATTCGTTCCCTCCTTCGAGCTTCAGGGCCTCTTCATCGGCCCAAGAAACGATGACTCGCTCGCCCTCTGCGAGCGCCTCAACCCCGCTCTCGCTGCCTGAACGCTGTTCTCGCACCAGCACCTCCTGACCGTCGTCGAGCCTGATGAGGCACTGCACCATCGGCCCGATGATCATCGTCGTCGAAACCCTGCCTTCGAGTCCTTCGCCTTCCCGTGCAACTCGCAGCCGCTCCGGGCGAATCGCGACTTCGCTGCCGTCGACCTGGAGGAAGTTCGTATCCCCGATGAAGCTTGCGATCCACTCGGTCGCGGGCCTGTCGTAGATCTCCCGCGGAGCCCCGATCTGCTCGATCCGTCCGGCGTTCATCACGACGACCCGGTTCGACATCGCGAGTGCTTCCTCCTGATCGTGCGTCACGTAGACGAAGGTGATCCCGATCTCCTCCTGAATCCGCTTGAGCTCGATCTGGAGCTCCTTCCGCACCTTGAGGTCGAGTGCGCCGAGCGGCTCGTCGAGGAGGAGAACGCGGGGATGCATCACGAGGGCGCGCGCGAGGGCGACCCGCTGCTGCTGTCCACCGGAGAGCTGGCGCGGCTTGCGGTCGCCGTATCCGGGGAGTCGCACGAGCTCGAGCATTTCGGTCGCACGCGCGCGACGCTCGTTCCTTCCTAGCCCCCGCTGCTTCAGCCCATATGCGACGTTGTCCATCACCGACAGGTGCGGGAAGAGCGCATACGACTGGAAGACCGTGTTCACGTCGCGCTTGTACGGCGGGACGCGCGAGACGTCGCGACCTCCGATCCGCACCTCACCCTCGTCGGGGCGTTCGAAGCCGGCGATCAGTCGAAGAGTCGTCGTCTTGCCACATCCCGAGGGACCGAGCAGCGAGAGGAACTCGCCGGGGTGAACCTCGAGGTCGATCGCGTCGACAGCCGCAACGGCGCCGTAGCGCTTCGTGACCCCGACGAGCTCGACGTCTGGCACAGGCGAGACCGGCTCCGGCCGCGTCAGTAGCTGGGTGGACTGATGATCCACATCACCTCTGCCGGGTCGCCGCCGATGTTGGTCAGTCGGTGCGGGGTCGAGCTGCGGTAGTCGATCGAGTCACCGGTCGAGAGCTCGAAGATCTCCGTGCCGAGCTGAAGCGAGACGATCCCCGCCAGCACGACGAGGAGCTCCTCGGAATCACCGTGCGTGTACGCCTCGTCGCCGGTCGAGCCGCCCGCGTCGAACTCCCCGAGAATCACCTGAAGATGCTCGAGCGGTCGGGGGGTGAGCATGAACTTCTGCCCGAGCGTGCCGAAGGTAAGGGTGGGTCGCGCCTCGCGCCGCAGCACACGCGGGCGACTCGTCGAGCCGTTCGGTTCGAAGAGGTCGGCGACGTTGACCCCAAGGGCCGCCGCGATCCGCTTCAGCGAGGCGATGCTGGCGTTGGCGCGCCCGCGCTCGACCTGGCTGAGGAAACTCTCCGAGAGGTTCGCGCGATCGGCGACCGTCTTGAGCGTGATGCGGCGTAGACGACGGATCGCGCGGAGTCGCTCGCCGACATCCACGCGGGTTCCATCGATAGCTGTCTGAGAGCTCATCGAAGAAAACTGAAGCGACACTACTGCTCGCTTCAGCTTCGTGCAAGGCGGGCGCGTCGGTAATGATGGCCGCATGGACGTGTACCGCACGCCCGACGAGCAGTTCGAGGGTCTCCCCGGCTACGCATTCGAGCCGCGCTACCTCGAGCAAGACGGACTGCGGATGCACTACGTCGACGAGGGCGACGGACATCCGGTGCTCTTCCTGCACGGCGAGCCGACGTGGGCATACCTCTATCGGAAGATGATCCCGGCGATCGCTGAGGTCGCGCGCGCCGTGGCCCCGGACTACTTCGGCTTCGGCCGTTCCGACAAGCCGACGCGGATCGGGGACTACTCGTACGACTTCCACTACGGCTCGATCGAGCGCTTCGCCGACGAGCTCGACCTACGGGGGACGACGATCGTCGTCCAGGACTGGGGCGGCCCGATTGGGCTACGGCTCGCTGTCGAGAGGCCAGATCGAATCGCGAGGCTCGTGATCCTCAACACCGGTATCGGTGCCGGCCGTGCGCCGTCGGAGGAGTGGCTCCGTTTCCGAGAGTTCGTCCGCCGGGTCGGAACCGATCTCGTGCCGGGTCAGCTCATCCGGATCTCATGCATCACCGAGCTCGACGACGACGTGGTCGAGGCCTACAACGCGCCTTTCCCGGTGCCGGAGTCGAAGGCCGGTGTTCTCGCGTTTCCGGAGCTCGTGCCAACCGAGATCGAACATCCGTCTGCCGCGAAGATGCTCGAGGTGCGCGCCGGGCTCGAGCACTGGGATCGCCCGGCGCTCGTGCTCTTCTCCGACTCCGATCCGATCTTTTCAATTGCTGCGGCTGAGCGAATGGCGGCGCGGATCCCGGGCGCGGGCGCGGCCGAGATCGTCTCAGGAGCTGGTCACTTCCTCCAGGAGGAAAAGGGCGAGGAGATCGCCGCGCGGATCGTGCGGTTTCTCGAGGAGACCCCGTAGGGGCGACGCTTGCGTCGCCCGACACGGAGCGACGCACGAGGGCGAGGCGAGCCTCGCCCCTACGACCTCAGGCGTCGACGGTCCAGGTGTCGCCGGAGTGGAGCAGGGACTCGAGGTCGCCGTCACCCAACCGCTCGCGCGCAACCTCGAGCTGCTCGCTCATGAGGTCGTCGTAGACCGGCCGCTCGACCGCGCGGAACACGCCAAGCGGAACGGCGCCATCGGTCTCGAACGTGATGCGCGAAAGCGCAAAGGCGAGGCTCGGCTCGCGATGCCCCGAGTCGTGGGCGAGGAGGCGGTCCTCTCCCACGTCCGCGACATCGACAATCCGCGCGGAGCCGTCGGTGTCCTGCACGACGCCCTTCTCGCTCTCGGCCCCGAAACGGATCCGCTCACCGTTCTCGAGGTAGATCCGGTTGGACTTCTCGTCGCGCACGTAGTCGAACGCGCCGTCGTTGTAGATGTTGCAGTTCTGAAGGATCTCGACGAACGCGGAGCCGCGATGCCGCGCAGCAGCCTCGAGCACCTCGGTGAGCCCCTTCTTGTCCGTGTCGATCGCCCGCGCGACGAACGACGCCTCGGCGCCGATCGCGATCGAAAGCGGATTGAACGGATAGTCGAGCGAGCCCATCGGCGTCGACTTCGTCACCTTCCCGAGCTCGGACGTGGGCGAGTACTGCCCCTTCGTCAGCCCGTAGATCCTGTTGTTGAAGAGAAGGATCTTGAGGTTGACGTTGCGGCGGAGCGAGTGGATCAGGTGGTTACCGCCAATCGAG
>JAERMP010000233.1 GCA_016844515.1 Thermoleophilia bacterium
GACAGCTTCGCGAGGCGCTCCTGGAGCTTCTCGCGGTCGAAGTCGGAGTCGGTGTTCTCGATCTCGGACTTGAGCTGCTTGATGCGGCCCTTGATCGCGTCGGACCCGCCGGCACCGTCGATGATCGTCGTCGTGTCCTTGTCGATGACGATCTTGCGGGCCTTGCCGAGCTGAGAGATCTTCGTGTTCTCGAGCTTGAGGCCCAGCTCCTCGGTGATGACCTCGCCGCCCGTGAGAATGGCGATGTCCTCCAGCATTCGCTTCCGGCGATCGCCGAAGCCCGGCGCCTTGACGGCGACGGCGCTGAACGTACCGCGGAGCTTGTTGACGACGATCGTCGCGAGCGATTCGCCCTCGACGTCCTCGGCGACGATGAGCAGAGGCCGACCGGCCTGAATGACCTGCTCGAGCACCGGAAGGATGTCCTTGACCGCACCGATCTTCTGGTTGGCGATGAGGACGTACGGCTCCTCGAGCACGGCCTCCATGCGCTCGGCGTCCGTGATCATGTACGGGGACAGGTAGCCCTTGTCGAACTGCATGCCCTCGGTGAACTCGAGCTCGAGACCGAAGGTCTGGCCCTCCTCGACGTTCACAACGCCGTCCTTGCCGACCTTCTCGATCGCATCCGCAATGACGTCACCGATCTCACGCTCGCGCGACGAGATGGTGGCGACGCGGGCGATGTCTTCCTTGCCGGAGACCTCGGTGGACTGCTCCTTGAGGTTCTCGACGATCGCGTCGACCGACTTCTCGATGCCGCGCTTGATCGCCATCGGGTTCGCGCCGGCCGCGACGTTCTTGAGACCCTCGCGGACGATCGCCTGAGCGAGCACCGTCGCCGTCGTCGTGCCGTCGCCGGCAACGTCGTTGGTCGCTGTCGCGACCTCGCGTACGAGCTGCGCGCCCTGGTTCTCGAACGGGTCCTCGACCTCGATCTCACGAGCGATCGTGACGCCGTCGTTCGTGATCGTCGGTGCGCCGAACTTCTTGTCCAGGACGACGTAGCGTCCCTTCGGGCCGAGCGTCACCTTGACCGCATCGGCGAGGATATTCACGCCACGCTCGAGCGCGCGACGTGCGTCCTCGTTGAACTTGAGCTCCTTGTGAGCCATCTATGTATTCCTCCTCAGCGAAACGAGTTATGCGGCGGCGCGGGCGAGCTTCCGCTTACCCTTGCCACCTGTGTTTATGACCTTCGCGAGCACATCCGACTCGCGGAGAATGAGAACGTCGTCGAGGCCGACCTTGATCTCCGTCCCGCCGTACTTGGAGAAGATGATCTCGTCGCCGACTTCCACGTCCATCTTGATGTATTCCCCATCCTCGTCACGAGCGCCGGGGCCGACAGCGAGGATCTTGCCGCGCTGCGGCTTCTCCCTCGCCGTGTCGGGCAGTACGATGCCGCTGATCGTCATCTCCTCTTCATCGAGGACCTCGACGATCAGGCGGTCGCCCAGAGGCTGCAAATCCATACGAGAGACCTCCCTACTACAGAGTTTGTGACACTTCTGGCACTCAGACGGTCCGAGTGCCAGTCGCACCATAGCACTGACGAGTCGTCTCGCCAAGCCGATTTGCGTCGATCGGGCTTAGATCTGGGGCGCATCGTGCAATGTGGTGTCACAAAGTCGTGATGCGGCGCGAGTTTTCGGCAGGAGTCGTCCTGGTGCGCCGAATGCGCGGACGTTTGTGGTTCGCCGCCGTTCGCCCGCAGGGAAAGCGCGCAGGAACATGGGTCCTCCCGAAGGGTCTCGTCGCCCCGGGCGAAACACCTTCCGCTGCGGCCATGCGTGAGGGTTACGAGGAGACGGGCCTCCGCGCGCGCCTCTCTTGGAAGCTGGGAGACGTCCGCTACGTCTACACGTGGGACAGCGAGCGCGTCTTCAAGATCGTCAGCTTCTACCTCGCGCACAGAAGCGGAGGGCGGATCGGAGAGCTGCCGGCCGGAATGGAGCGCGAGGTGGCAGACGTACGCTGGTTTCCGCTCGCTGACGGGCCGCGGCTACTCACGCACAAGGGCGAGCGCGAGATGGCCGCGAAGGCGTGGGAGCTCCTTCGTGCCGGGTCAGACCACGCGGCGTTTGACCCCGTATGATTCCGCCGCCGCCGATGCCGACGTTCGCCCTCAACTTCTACAACCCCGCCGTCGCCGAGCAGCTCCGCACGAGCCGAAAGACGGCGACGATTCGACTCGGCGACAAGTCGGCCAAGTACCGCAAGGGAATGATCGTGACAGTGCTCTGCGGCGCGCGCTACGGCCAGCGCGACCGGATATTCGACGCGGTGATCGACAAGGTCGAGGTGAAGACGTTGGGTGAGCTGTCGCCGCGCGAGATCGAGCATGACAACCCACAGATCCGACGGGTCGACGAAATGGTGTGGTTCCTCAGCCAGCTCTACAACCGAGAAGTGAGCGAGGACGACATCGTCACCGTGATTCGCTTCTCGCAGATCGTTTAGCGTGGTGGGAAACGATGTTTCCCCCCACGGCCCCCCCTTCCTAGCCTCTCGCACGACTAACCGCCGCCGGGCCTCTCGGACGATTGAATCGTCCTTCGGCCCTCATGCGCATCACACGCATCAGCGTTCCAGGCCTTCTGGTCGGGACCGCTTCCAGACGCCGGCTCAGGCGAGCCACCACACGATCGCACCGATGGCAAGAACCGCGATTGCGGCGATCGCGATCTTCCAGCGCACCGAGAGAGCCTTCAAGCGATCCCAGAGCCTCGCGACCGGAACGTAGGCCCGCGCCGCCCACTCGTACTCGAGCGCGAGCAGTCGCAGGCCGGTGAGTAGGAGTGGTAAGCCGAGCTCGGGAAGCGGGACGACGAGAGCGCTTCCGGCGAGCGCTGCGAGCCCGCCCGCAAGAACGGCGAGAACCCGCAAAGAGCGAGACCGTCGTCGATGACGATCACGCGCGACCTCGAGGCGGGCCCGCGTATCCTCCGTCGTCACTTGCCGGGGCGACGGATCTGTACGCCGAACAGCTCCCGTGAGCGAACGGGCTCGCCGCACTCCTCGCAATCGACTGCGAAAGCAGATGCGATCGGTGCGTGGCAGCTCGGACAGCGGTGTCGAAGCTCGCCGCCGCACTGCGGGCAGCCGTCAGGCAGTGCCGCCTCGTCGTCCAGGAAGTACCGCAGCGTGTGGCCACAGTGAAGGCAGAACGCCACCCAGTCGCCGAGCGTCTTGCGGCGCTCCTCCTGAATCCAATTGCGCTTCGGCTTCCCCACGTGTACTCACTGTAGTGCTGTAAGGCAGGCCACAACGCGTGCACTGCGGCCGCGAAGCGGACGCCTTCAGGGGTGTTCGGGCGACTGGAATCCGCGCTAGCGGATTCCAGTCTGCCCCAGTAGTTAGAGTGAAGCCGACCCAACCGGACGATGGGAGATCGCCGAATGGCCGTACGTGAAGCCGAGCCCGTGGGCTCGCTCCAGGAGGTAAAGGAGGTCGGGCTCGACCGCGAGGACCTCCTCGCCATCTACCGCCACATGCTGATCACGCGCGGGATCGAGGAGCGCGGTCACATCCTCTATAAGCAGGGGAAGATCCCGGGTTCGTTCTACACCGG
>JAERMP010000234.1 GCA_016844515.1 Thermoleophilia bacterium
CCTGGAGGCGAGCCCGGGGGAGGAAGCGGGCTTGAAGTCGACAACGGTCGCCGTACGCGGCGAGAACGCCTACGGCACGCTCAAGGCCGAGCGCGGCGTTCATCGTCTCGTGCGGCTCTCCCCCTTCGACGCAGCGCACCGGCGGCATACGGCATTTGCGCAGGTTGTCGTCGCGCCGCTCCTCGCCGACGACGCGCCGCTCGAGGTCGACGAGTCGGATCTACGAATCGACACGTATCGCTCGAGCGGCGCGGGCGGGCAGCACGTGAACAAAACCGACTCGGCCGTTCGGATCACGCATCTCCCGACCGGCATCGTCGTCCAGTGCCAGAACGAACGCTCGCAGACCTCGAACAAGCAGACGGCGCTCCGCATTCTCAAGTCGCGTTTGGTAGAGCTCGAGGAGGAAAAGCGCGAGGCGGAGCTCGCCCGCGAGCGCGGAGCAGCGCAGGACATCGGCTTCGGGAGTCAAATCCGCTCGTACGTGCTTCACCCGTACCAGTTGGTCAAGGATCACCGCACCGACCACGAGGTCGGGAACGCGCAGTCCGTCCTCGACGGCGCGCTCGACGGCTTCGTCCACTCCTACCTCCTCGCCAAGGCGGCGGGGAAAGTCCTGTAGAGGTTGACATGAACAACGAGCGCCGTGGCCGCGAAGCGGCCGCCTTTAGGGATTTGGCGCGACCGGGATCCGCGCTAGCGGATTTTGATCTTGCGCCTGAGGGCTCCCAGCTGTCAGCTACAATCGACCCTTCCCCAGAACCGGAGCAGCCACCGCAGGCTGCGTTAGCTCTTCGCCCGGTGTTGGACAACGAACTAGAGACAGACGGAACGATGACGGCATTGGCCGAACCAGAAACCAGCGCAGAGCCGGTTCCGGCAGTCGCCGATCCGAGCGGCTCGACGATGATCGTGTTCGAGGCCGTCAGGAAGGTATACGAGCCGAACGTCACCGCGTTGGACGGCGTCTCCTTCACGATCGACAAGGGCGAGTTCGTCTTCGTCGTCGGAGCCTCGGGCTCGGGCAAGTCGACCGTGATCCGTCTCCTTCTCAAGGAACTCGAGCCCACTGAGGGCAGGATCATCGTCGGAGGTCGCGACCTCGGGCGTCTCAAGGGCTCGAAGGTGCCGCTGCTGAGGCGAAACCTCGGCTGCGTCTTCCAGGACTTCAAGCTCCTCCCGAACCGAACGGCCGCCGAGAACATCGGGTACGCGCTCCGCGTCCAGGGCGAGTCGAATTCGCAGATTCGCAAGAAGGTCCCCGAGGTGCTCAACCTCGTCGGGCTCGCGCACAGGATGAACTCGCGGCCGGAGGAGCTCTCCGGCGGAGAGCAGCAGCGCGTTTCGATCGCGCGCGCCTTCGTGAATCACCCGCCGCTTCTTATCTGCGACGAGCCAACCGGGAACCTCGACCCCGATACGTCGGTCGGGATCATGCAGCTCCTCTACCGCATCAACCGTACGGGGACGACGATTCTCATGGTCACGCACGATCGCGAGATGGTCGACAAGATGCGCAAGCGCGTGATCGCGCTCGAGGCAGGCAGGCTCGTGCGTGACGAGCGGCGCGGGGGGTACTCAGAGGAATGACGCGCATTCGGCTGGTGTTCTCGGAGGCGATCAGGTCGATCGGCGCGAACGTGTCGACGACCGTCGCCTCGGCGGTCTCGGTGCTTATCGGGATGTTCCTCATCGGGGTTTTCATCGGCCTCGGCACGTGGCTCGTGGCGTGGTCCGACGACAAGAAGCGCGAGCTGGCCGTTCACGTCTTCATCAAGGACGGTGTGGCTCCCAAGCAGGTGAACGAGCTGCGTGTCCTGCTCGAGTCGGATCAGCGCGTGCGCGAGGGCGGCATCACGTACATCTCGAAGGAGGAGGCACTCGCGATCATGCGCAAGCGCTCGCCTGAGCTGACCCAGAACCTCGCGTCGAACCCGCTTCCTGCATCGTTCGACGTCCTTCCGAAGAACGGCGAGGACACAGAGGCGATCGCGCTCGCTGTCAAGGGCTCGACGCTCGCTGCTGTCGGTGAGGTCAGGTGGGGCAAGGAGGTCTCCCAGCGGATCCTTCAGATCGCACGCGCGATCCAGATCGTGTTCCTGATTGCCGTCTTCATCCTGCTCGCAGCGTCGACCATCCTCATCGCCAACACGATTCGGCTCTCCATCTTCGCGCGCCGCCGCGAGATCGAGGTCATGAAGCTCGTCGGGGCGACCAACTGGTTCATTCGCGGGCCGTTCATGCTCGAGGGCGTTCTCACGGGTCTCCTTGGTTCGGTCGCAGCGGTGATCTTGCTCTTCGTCGGGCGTGAGATCGCCATCCCGCAGATCCTCGGGCACATCCAGGACGACCCTGACGTGCGCGCGCTCGCGTTCACGTGGACGGCGGCGATCCTCATCGGGATCGGGCTTGGCATTGGCGCACTCGGCTCGGGCCTGACGCTGCGTCGCTTCCTGCGGGTGTAGGGGCGAGGCTTGCCTCGCCCGAGGGCGACCCAAGGGTCGCACCTACGGCTAACCCTCGACGCTACGGTGACCCGATGAGCAAGCGCCGACCGACGGGAGGCCGCCAGAAGCGGCCGAGCCGCTCCGAGCGAGCTCACCGGCCGGCGCATGGTGTGCGTCAGGCTGAAGGCAGGATCACGATCTCGCTGCCGTCGCGGCGCGAGCCACCGGCTCGCGTCGTCGCGCACCTGGGCCCGACGAACTCGGGCAAGACGTATGCCGCGCTCGAAGAGCTTGCGGCAAAGGGCTGCGGCGTCTACGCGGGGCCGTTGAGGATGCTCGCGCAGGAGGCGCACCGGCGCCTCGGCGAGCGGATCGGGACCGAGAACGTCGGGCTCGTGACGGGTGAGGAGCGGGTCAACGAACGCGCGCCGGTGATCTGCTCGACGGTCGAGATGGCGCCGTCAGGCGGCGAGCTCCTCGTCCTCGACGAGGTGCAGTGGGCCGACGACACCGAGCGCGGCTCGGCTTGGACGAGGCTCCTCCTGGCCGGCGAGTACCGTGAGATCCTCCTGCTCGGGGCTCTCGATGCCCTTCCGCTCGTCGAGCGAGCGTTTCCGGAGTTCGAGCTCAAGGTGTTCGAGCGCAAGCTCCCGCTCGAGTTCGTCGGCGAGAGGACGCTCCGTTCGCTCGGGACGGGCACCGTGGTCGTGGCGTTCAGCCGCAAGGCCGTGCTCGCGCTCGCGGGAGAGGTGAACCGGCTTCATCCGAGTCGGGTCGCCGTCCTCTACGGAGCGATGCCGCTCGCCTCGCGACGGGAGGAGATCGATCGCTTCCTCTCCGGGGCTGCCGACGTGTGTGTCGCCACCGACGTTCTCGGGCACGGCGTGAACCTCCCCTGCGAGACGCTTCTCTTCGCTGAGACGACGAAGTTCGACGGCGAGGAGCGACGCGATCTCCACCCGTGGGAGCTCGCCCAGATCGCGGGACGAGCCGGACGATTCGGGTTGGTCGAGCGCGGTCACGTCGGCGTGCTCGCCGGGCTCGGGTGGGGGGTCGCCGACCCCAAGCTCGTCGAGTCGGCCCTCGAGCCCCATGTCCCGCTTGCCGGCGGCCACATGGGGTACCGCCTCTCCGACCTCGGTGTGACCGACGCGGCACAGCTCGACGCAGCTCTGGTTGCGTGGCACCGCGTCGCGCTTCGCGAGTGGGCGTTCGAGAGCTGGCTCGCCGTCGAGTCTCTCCAGCCGCTTCGCCTCAGGCTCGGCGCCGTCCAGCGGCGACTCGCCGAGCGAGGGCGGCGAATCTCACTCGAGGACGCGTGGAAGCTCGTGAACGCACCGGTCGACGAGGACAACCTCGAGCTCCTTGCCACATTCGCGCTGGCGCTCGCCGGAGATCGCATCGCGCGGCCGCACCTCACGTTTCTTCTCGACACGGCACGTCTCCGAGGCGCTTCGCTCGAGGACGCCGAGCAGGCAGGTCGGGAGGCCAGCATCCTGCGCTGGTTCGCACTGCAGTACTCGGATGTCGGAGGGGTCACGATCGAGCGCGCCGCGGCGCTCGAGGCGGCGGCGGCGGAGCGGGTCGTCGCCCGGCTTCGCGTGGAGGTCGAGTCGCCGACCATCGGGCGCTGTCGCTCGTGCGGCCGCTCATGCGCACCATGGTTCCCACTCTGCGACCGCTGTGTGGGCAGAGCGGCTCGGTCCTGATATGAACTCGCCGTGACCACCGACGAGCTTCGGGCCATTCCGCTCTTGCAGGGCGCTAGCGACGCCGCCCTCGAACGAGTTGCGGCGTCGGCGGGCGAGATGACCTGCGAAGCGGGACAGGTCCTCGCGCTGCAGGGGGACCGTGGTTCGGGAATGTTCGTGATTCTCGACGGGGCCGTCTCCGTCGAGTGGCGTGGTGGATCGGTCCAGCTCGGGCCCAGAGACTTCTTCGGTGAGCTCACGCTTCTTGCGCCGGGCGGCACGCGAATCGCGCGGGTGCGGGCGTCGAGCCACGTCACGTGCCTGGCCATCCCACGTGACGACGCACTCGCGCTCGTCGAGTCCGAGCCGGCCGTCGCGCTCGCGATGCTGAAGGAGATCGCCCGCCGGTTCGCGAGCGCGCTTCCGGACTCGTAGCGCACAGGGGGTCACACCAAGGCGAGGCAAGCCTCGCCCCTACACTCGCTGTGCACAAGACCGGATTCCGCGAGCGCGGACTCCGGTCGCGCGAAAATCCCTGAAGGCGTCCGCTTCGCGGCCGCGGCTTCTCGTTCTGACGCGTCCATACACTGCGGGCGTGGCGAAGCCCACCGGAACCAAGCTGATCGCCGACAATCGCCGCGCGCGGCGTGACTACGAGCTCATCGAGCGCGTCGAGGCTGGCGTTGTGCTCACGGGCTCGGAGGTGAAGTCGACGCGCGATGGGCAGGTTCAGCTCGGGCAGGCGTACGTCGACATTCGCGGCAACGAAGCATGGCTCGTGGGAGCCTCGATCGCGGAGTACGCCGAGAGCGGTGGATCCGGCCATGTCTCGGATCGCGAGCGCAAGCTCCTACTCCATCGCGGCGAGATCGACTCTCTGTACGGGAAGGTGCGCGAAAAGGGCCTGACGCTCGTCCCGACTCGCATGTATTTCAAGGACGGTCGCGTGAAGGTGGAGATCGCCCTCGCACGCGGCCGCGAGCGCGCCGACAAGCGGCGGGTCATCGCGGACCGCGACGCCCAGCGCCAGATCGAGCGCGCGATGAAGCGGCGCCGCTGAGCACGCAACGTTCTGCAGACAAGGGCTCGAGTCCGTAGTACTCTCGCGCGGCTGATGCAAGTGACCACGCAGCGGCCGCGAAGCGGCCGCCTTCAGGGATCTTGGCGCGACGGGAATCCGCGAGTCAGCGGATTCCCGTCTTGCGCACGACATAGCGAAAGGGAGGGCCAACGGCGTACGCCACGAGCTCGAGCTCGAACCGCGTGAGCTCCTCGTGTACGTGCTTCGCGAGCGGCTGGGACTCACCGGAACGAACGTGGGCTGCGACACGTCGTCGTGCGGATCCTGCACGGTGCTCGTGAACGGCGAGGCCGTGAAGTCCTGCACGATGCTCGGCGTCCAGGCTGACGGGATGCAGATCATGACCATCGAAGGCCTTGCGACGAATGGCCAGCTGCACCCGGTTCAGCAGGCGTTCCACGATCACCACGCACTTCAGTGCGGCTA
>JAERMP010000075.1 GCA_016844515.1 Thermoleophilia bacterium
CGCTCGTAGTAGACGGGCGGGTCGCCGTCGAACCGCACGAAGAACGAGAGCTCCCACGCGACGGCGATCAGCGCTGCGTCGACGACGACCTGCCAGAGCCTGTGTCTGTTGACGGGAGATCTCACGATCAGGCCGGGACGCCGACGGCCGTGCGCACAGCCTCGACGACGCGCTCCTGCACGTCGGAACCGATGCAGCCCCACATCGGCAGAGCAAGGTTCTCGGCAGCCATCCGCTCGGTCTCGGGAAGCGAGCCGCGCTCGTATCCGAGGAATGCGAGCGCCGGCTGAAGGTGAAGCGGCGTCACGTAGTACGACGCGGATGCGATGCCGGCCTCGGCAAGCGCCGGCGCGATCTCACCACGACGCGAGGACCGGACGACGTACATGTGGTAGACGTGGCCGGGCTCGTCCGTGGGTAGCTCGACCGCCTCGCCGAGGCCTAGCTCCGCATACCGGGCCGCCGCCTCGCGTCGGGACGCGTTCCAGCCGGTGAGGCGAGGCAGGAAGACGCGCAACATGGCAGCCTGAACGGCGTCGAGACGGGAGTTCGTCCCGACGAGCTCGAAGGTGGTCTTGTCACGCGATCCGTGGAAGCGGAGCATCCTCACGCGCTCGGCGACACCGTCGTCGAGACACGTCACGAGCCCGCCGTCGCCCAAAGCGAAGAGGTTCTTGGTCGGGAAGAAGCTGAACGTCGAGCAGATACCGGTGGTGGCCACGCCTTCGGCCCCGAACGCCTGCGCGGCATCCTCGATCACCGGGAGCCCGAGCGCCGAGAGCTCCTCCAGCGGGGCCGGCCGGCCGAAGAGGTGAACGGCCATGATCGCCTTGGTTCGAGGAGTGATCCGCGCTGCGACGTCCTCCGGATCGAGGTTGAGCGTGACGGGGTCGATGTCGGCGAACACCGGTGTCGCGCCCGCACGAGCGATCGCCTCAGCCGTGGCGTAGAAGGTGAACGCCGGGCAGATCACCTCGTCGCCGCGCCCGATCTCGAGAGCCTCCAGCGCGATGACGAGCGCGTCGGTTCCGTTCGCAACGCCGATTGCATGCGGAACGCCGAGGAACGCAGCGGCCTCCCGCTCGAACGCCTCCACCTCCGGTCCGAAGATGAAGCGACCGGACTCTAGAACGGCAGAGAAGCGCGCCTCGAGCTCGGGGATCAGCGGCGCGTACTGCGCCTTGACGTCGACGAGAGGAATCTGCTGAATCACGGGGCGAGTGTAGCTCCGGGGTCAGGTCTTGCAATCCGACACAGGGCCGGTGTCGGATTGCAAGACCTGACCCCGTTCCATCTGCCTCAGCCGTCGGGCAACTCCTCGGCGAGGCGCCTCCGGCGCCGTCGCAGATACCGAACGCCGAGCCAGACGGCTGCCACGCCGATGGCCGCGGCGACGACGTACTCGACATACCTGAAGGCGTGGTGGAAGTCCTCCCAGCTCTCGCCCACCGCGTACCCGATGCCGGCAAAGGCGAAGCACCAGATCGCCGAGCCGGCCAAGGTGAGCAGCGTGTAGCGGACGAATGGCGTCTCCATCACGCCCGCGGGGATCGAGACGAACGAGCGCACGACGGGCGTCAACCGTCCGAGAAAAACGGCCCAGTCCTCCCACTTCTCGAACCAGCGCTCGGCGCGGTCGAGCTTCTCCGTGTCCAGATGGAGCCAGCGACCGTGACGTTCGACGTACGGCCGCCCGCCGTACAGCCCGATCGCCCAGCCACCCATGGCGCCGAGCGTGTACCCGATGGTCCCCGCCAGCGCCATCGCGACGTAAGCAGTGAGTCCGCTGTCGATCGTCTGCCCGAAGAGCACAACGTCCTGTCCGGCAAACGCCCCGGCCGCCACCGCGCCCGCGTACACCATCACGACCTCGCTCGCGGCGGGAAAGACGGCGTCGATGAACATGAGAAGGAAGACCGCATACAGGCCGTGGTCGCCGATCACCGAGGTGATGGCGTCGGTGATCCCGCTGAGGATCGAGGCGGCGAGCACGGCGAGGACTGTACTTAGGGCGTTGGCCGACCTACGCCGCGCGGCGTACGGTCAGCAGTTGCTCGAGGGCCACGACGCCAAGCTCATTCGTGGCCGTGACTCGAACGACGTAGCGACCCCCGAACACGAGCTTGCCCCAGTTCGCGCGCCCGTCCCACGGCACTGCCTGCGCACCCGGTTCGAGACGCTGGTTCGCGACGGTGCGAACGAGGATCCCCTCACCCGTTTCAACCGTGACCTTCACTCGTGCGGCGCGCGCCTGCGTCCAGCGAATCGTCGCAGTGCGACCTCCGTTCTTCGGAAGCACGAGTCGCGCCGGCTCGATCTTCAGGAAGCCGAGCGTCGAGTTAACGGCAAAGCGGCGCGTGGCCGTCGAGCTCAGTCCCTGGTCGTCGGTCGACGTGATCGTGAGCGTCCAGCGACCCTCGGCAGGCGGTAATGGCTCGGTGGGCTCCGGTGGCGGCTCGCCCTCGGGAGGCGGTGGCGGGGGAGGCGGTACCGGTGGGAAGGCGACGTCGTACGTTCCGGGCTCACGCCCACCGGACTCCTGTGCTGCCACCGTGCCGTCCGGTGCGGTGAGCGTGACGGTGACCGTGGATGGGCGAACGACCTTGAACGAGAGCGCCTGTTCTTCGGCGATACCGTCGCCGTTCGGCGAAACGACGGCCTCGGCGGGCGGCGGCGCGTACACCCCGTAGTACTGGAGCATGAGCGCAGTCGAGATCGCGCGCTCCTTGCCGTCGGAAGGCGAGTTCAGAACCGTGCCCTCGAAGGCGAGCGTCGACGACCCCCCGCCGTCGAGCGCCATTCCACGCACGGCTCCGAGGCGCACCAGGGTCTGGGCGAGCTCGAAGTTCGTCATCCCGACCGAGTAGCCCGGCTGACGCCCGTCGGTCGTGACGAGAAGAACGCCTCCGTCGGCGCGCTGCCCCACGGCGCTGCGCGGGCCTCGAGGGACGAGTTGGGAAGTGGTGAACGCCTCGTTGGATCGATACACGGGTGCACCGTCGCGGACGAGCACAGGCCCACCCCCGATCGCGTCCGAAACGGTCGACCAGTCGGGCTGGAGGATGAGCCGAAGCGTCACGGTCGTCCCCGGCTGCGCCTCAGCCTGAAGCTTGGCAGCAGCGTTCCCGCGAGCGACCAAGACGGCCGTCCCCGGCCCGATCGTAACGGGGCTGTTCTGCGACGTCGCCGCAACCGGCACTACGAGGTCGGCATTCGGGGTCGCCAACGGGAACGGTGCGAGCACCACGACGAACGCCCCAGCGATCCGCGGTGTGGCAGGACCCCAATCCGTTGTGAAGAGCGAGATCCCATTCGTCCCCGGGGCCTTGTTGAGAAAGTTCAGTGAGCGACGCTGCCCAGTTCCACGCCAGGTCCCAAGGAACCGGATCTTGCGCACATCGAGCAGGCCGTCGAGCGTGACGCCAGCGCTCGAGCGCGACGAGCTCGGCGGCGTGGCGAGCACGCCGTCGCGCAGCAGGATCCCACTCGGACGCCCGTCCGCAAGGGAGAAGTAATCCCCGTTGACGCCGACCGTCGTCGCCTGCGTCGAGAGTCGCCGTTGCATCGCCGAAACGGTCTCGCGCAGGACGACGGACTCGTTCGAGAGCACCGGTCGAAGCCTGTACAGGCCGACAGGTCTCGGTCCTCGGACGATGTGAAGCGCCACGGGCCCGTGCGGCGTGAACTCGACGCCGGTTTCGTACGTCACTCCGGGAAGAAGCTGCGTCCCTTGGGCGGCGGCCACCGATGACGGCACGCTGGCAGCGAGGGCGGCGCAGAAAGCAACAACGATCAGGCGACGAGGCACGGCCCGGTCGAGGGTACCCGAACCGTTTCGGGCCAAATGCAGGCCTTACACCATTCGAACACGGGTCCGTCCAGGATCACCTTGACCTTTGCGGCAATCGGTGCAAGGCTCACGCCGGCGAGGGGACCGCGGTTCTTAGGAGGCACGAGGATGATGAGGCGTCTTTGGCTTACGGTCGCTGTGCTCGCCGCCGTGGCTGCACTCGCGATCGTCTCGTTCGCGTCTGCGACGCAGCAAGTCGGAAGCGGAACGGCCACGATCACCGGCTCCGGGACGAACTGGAATCTGACCATTGCGAACACCGGCTCGGAGGCGATCAAGTGCTGGCGATACACCTTCCCGCCTGGTATCCAGGCCACGGGTATCAAGACCCCGCCGGCCGGCTGGCAGGTTGGCGGAAACAAGCCCCCGCCGGCTCCGATCCTCGGCGGTCGTAGTGACGCCGGAATCGCGCCCAACGGCAAAGCGACGTTCGGCTTCACGACAACACGGGCCTTCGACACGGGCCGCCGGCTCGCCGGTCTCACACTCGACCCGCCGGGCATAGCCGCAGGTTCGACGGATTGCATCTCCGACTTCAACATGCCGGTCGACTACGGATCGACACCTCCGCCGCCCAAGCCGAAGCCGAGGTGCAAATGCAAGTCGCTCAAGATCACGGACACGACCATCAGTCGATTCCCGTTCGACCTGGCGATCAATCTGAGCTGGAGCCTCGCCTGCACGCCCGCGGGCGGCGGGAAGTGCGAGGGCAAGATCCGGGTCGTGGCGCCGACGAAGAAGTTCGCCATCAGGATGGTTCCGAAGGACGGCACGGTCTTCTGCAAAGGAACGTGCAAGGCGCTGAACGACGGAAAGAGCACCGTACGTATGGACTTCGGCGCACCCTTCTCCGACAAGGGTGAGACCTTCCGCTTCAAGCTGAGGAAGTTCTGCAAGCGTGGGCTCGTGTTTGTCCCCGCCGGCACGCAGACGACGACCATCGCTTTCGATGAAGACGGCAAGCTCGACAGAGTCCAGAGCGACCTGAACGCAAACGGAAAGCCCGACGGCGACGAGAAGAAGGGGTAGAGCGGAGGCGCCATGCCCGTAACGAGATGGGGCGCTGCGGCTGCGGTCGTCGCCGTTTCGGCGTTGGTCATCGGCTCCGTGCCTGGTGGGAAAGGCAGCGCGGCCGTTGCGGCTGGTCCGGTAACGATCAAGACCTTCAACCTGGGCCCGGAGTTCAAGGCGCCGTGGCAGGTGCATTGGATCGCCAAGGGGACTGATGACGGGGCGATTGCCTTCACCGACCGTTCCGGGAACGCGGTCGGCGCCCTCGATCCGACCTCCGGCAACACTCAAAGATTCCCGCTGAACGTCATCACGAGCCCGAACCCCATCGTTGGGATCGACGCCACGAAGTTCGCAGTCGCGGGAACCGGTGGGGTCGCGATCTTCGACCGAAGCGGAACCGGGACGATCAGGGAGCTCCAAATGGCTGGCACGCGAAACACCGTGCTCGCGTTGGGACCGGACAACAAGCTCTTCGTTGCCGACGCCCAGAACAACGACATCCGAATCATCAAGGCGCCCTATTCCGGCCCCGCCGATATCACGAAGTTCCCACTGCCACCTGTATGCCGAGGTCCGACGGGCCTCATCCCCGGAGCCTCGGGGTTCACCGTCCTCTGCGGTCAGACGAACAACCTCGTCGATCTCAGCTTCACTGGGAACCTCCTCCAGACGGTGTCTCTGGCGCTTGCGAACATGGGTGCGCAGGAGCCGCGCCCGTCGCCGAACGGCTTCGTCTTCTCGGGCTTCAACTCCAATCGTGTGTTCTCGTTCTCGGCGAGCTACGCGAATAAGTTCAGGAGCTTTGCCTTCAGCGGTCCAGCCGTCCCTACCGTCGGCTACTTCAGCGACCCTCTCTTCTATCTGAAGATGGGAGCGGCCCAACGAGCGTTGTCATTCGGCAAGCGCCCGAAGACGGAGTTCTTCTTCAACTCGTTCACCCCGAGCTACCGGGACGGCAGACTTTCGCTGGGATCGTTCCCGGCCGGCACCTCACGCTTCTTCTCCAACCTCAGCGGCAAGAATCTCGTCGGCTCGGCGATCGGGCCGGGTGGCTCGATCTTCCTCGCCGACGCGACGCCGGGGAAGCCGGCGCTTCACCGCGTGAGCTTCGCGGACCAGAAAGCCACGCGGACGCCCACGGGCTACCGCTACAAGGGTTATCGGCTGACCGCGGTCGTGCCTGAGTTCGTCCAGAGGATGGCGATGCCGTTCTTCGGCCCCGGGCCCCTTCCCAAGAGCACGCCGCCCAAGGAGGTGCAGGTCGGCATCGTCGGCACATCCTCGAGCCCGTGGAATCTGAAGACGACTTTCAGCGCCAACTTCGATCTGAAGGTCACCGCCATTGGGAAACTCTCGGGAGGTGGGACCTACAAGGCCAAGGCGCAGAGCGCAGACACGGGCCCGTACACCCGCGTCATGCGGATCACGAACATCCGCGCGAACACGTCGCAGCTCTCGCTGGAGCTCCGCGGGAAGACGGAGGTCCCTGTCACGTTCCTCGTGAACGCGCAGGCGATTCGCGGCTGAGGTTCCTCAGCTCCAGACCTTGACGTCGCGGTACAGCGTGTCCCGCTGCACCGGTGTCTTGCCCATTGCCTTGATGAGGTGGACGAGCTCGTCCGTCGTCGTGCGATGCGTCGTGCCGGCGGCCGAGACGACGTTCTCCTCGATCATCACGGAGCCCATGTCGTCCGCGCCGAAGCCGAGGGCGACCTGACCGACCTTCATCCCCTGCGTCACCCACGACGACTGGATGTGCGGGACGTTGTCGAGGTAGATGCGGGAGACCGCCTGGGTCAGGAGGTAGTCGAACGAGGTCGGGCGCTCGTTGTCGGAGACGAGATCCTCGAGGCGGTTGCCGTCCCGCTGGAACGTCCACGAGATGAAGGCGCGGAAGCCGTGAGTCTCGTCCTGCAGCTCGCGGATGCGGCGCATGTGCTCGACTCGCTCCTCGAGCGTCTCGACGTGCCCGTACATCATCGTCGCGGTCGTCGACATGCCGAGTCGGTGGGCCTGCCGCATGACGTCGAGCCACTCGTCCGACTTCGTCTTCTTCGGGGCGATGATCCGGCGCACGCGATCGACGAGGATCTCCGCGCCGCCGCCGGGCACTGAGTCGAGCCCGGCATCGCGCAGGCGCGTGAGGGTCTCGGGAACGGTGAGCTTCGAGCGCCGCGCAATGTGTTGGATCTCCGGGGGAGAGAGCGCGTGCAGGTGGATCTTGTAGCGCGCCTTGATCGAGCGGAAGAGGTCCTCGTAGTAGTCGATGCCGAGGTCAGGATGGTGGCCCCCCTGCATCAAGAGCCCGGTGCCACCGAGCGCCAGCGTCTCCTCGATCTTCTTGTAGATGACCGGCTTCGGGAGGAGATAACCCTCGCGCTGGTCGCCCGGACGCCGGTAGAAGGCGCAGAAGTCGCAGTCGGTGACGCAGATATTCGTGTAGTTGAGGTTCCGGTCGACGATGAAGGTCACGCGCGACGGGTCGGTCAGGCGGCTTCGGATCTCGTTCGCCACGCGGCCCACCGCAACGAGGTCGCGCGAGCGAAGCAGAGAAATCGCGTCGTCGTCGGTGAGACGCTCGCCGTCGAGCGCCTTCTCGAGCACGTCGCCGACCGCAGGCAACAGACCTTGTAACAGACTGTTACTTGGGATCGTGGGCGTCGTCTCCGAGACGGTCACGCGGGCACTTCCTCTCGCACGAAGCGCAACTCGGGGACGTGCTCGAGCTCACCGGCGTCGCGGGCCATCTCGAGGAACGTGTAGAGGCCCGCTCGCTCGCGCGGCCCAAAGCTGTAGCGCAGCTTCTCAAAGTAGCGGGCGAGGAAGCCCGGCGGATATCCGTACGCCTCACTCGCCTGCGTCGCGAGACGTTCCGGCTCCGAGCGCGCGAGGCGCACCGACGCGACGAGCGCATGCTCGAGCTCGATCAGCCCATCGACGACGGGCTCTGGCGCGGCCCATACGGCGAAAACCATCGGCAAGCCTGTCCGGTCGAGCCAGAGCCGCCCGAGATCGAAGTGCGGAGTGGGATCCTCGAACGCGCTGCGCAGAGCGGCGTCGCCGATGAGCAGCGTCGCGTCCGCCTCCATCCCGAGCGGCACGATCTCGGCCTTGGGGAGCAGGATTCGGACGAGAACGACCGAGGTCGCGCTCTCCGGTGTTACGGCAACGGAGCGCACCTGACCGAAGGGCAAGCGCGTCACGAGCTGGATCGAGTCGACGGCGCCCTCGGACGAGACGCAGAGCCGAGGGAGGATCCGGTAGAGATCGGCGTTCCGCGCGTATTCGATCGACGGGATCGGCGCGATGTCGAGCTCCCCTGCGAGCAGCATCCTCGAGAGCTCCGTCGGGACACCGGAGATCTCCTCGATGTCGGCCTCGAGCCCGTAGAAGACGGGCGCCATGTTCACGTACGAGATGCGCCCGAGCTTGATCATCGCCGACCCTGCCGCCGCCGCCAGATCCAGAGCCCACCCGCCAATGCCATCAATCCGCCCCAGACTATGACGCCCAGGATCGACACGCCTACGGGCGTATCGCCGAGGAAATACGCCCCGGCGCTGAACAGGGAAAAGAACACGAAGATGGCCGCCGCAAAGATCCCGACGAAGTAGACCACCCACACCCAGATCGGCGTGCCCCCGCTTGCGCTCGCGGGCCGCGGGGAACGACTCATCGCTCCTCCCGAATCGCGGCAGTGAGCTGCGCGACGAGCGCAGGCACAAGAAGGAGACCGATCGAGAAGCCTGTAAGCACGCACCACGCCGCCATGGCTACGGCGGATCCCAACCGCATACCGCTACCTGGTATTAGCACCGGTGCGAGCGCGATCGCGATCGGAGCCACCACCAGCGGCCAGAGGACGGCGCCGGGATCGCTGTCAGTCGCGACGATGAGCCAGGTCGCAGCCGTGACGCCCGCCCCAGCGAGGACGAGCGCCGCGAGACTCCAGTTCCCCGGCCGCGTTTGTGCCGCGGGCCGCGCCACGACGGTCATTCCCACCGCCGGATTTCGTTGTAGAGCGTGTCGCGCTGAACGGGAATCCGTCCAGCCTCGCTGACGTAGCGGACGAGCTCGTCGATCTTCTGCTCGGTCTCGGTTTGCGCCCCTGCGGCGTGGAAGATCTCCTCCCGC
>JAERMP010000235.1 GCA_016844515.1 Thermoleophilia bacterium
AACATCCTCACGGGCTACACCGGTCAGATCTCGCTCGGGCACGGGGCGTTCATGGCCATCGGCGGGTATACGACCGCGATCCTCATGGCCGGCAACGAAGAGTTCGGTGGACCCCTCTCGGGCGGGATGAAGGACGTCTGGACGCTGCCGATCGCAGGCCTCGTGGCCGGTCTGTTCGGCTTGGCCTTCGGATTGCCCGCGCTCCGACTCTCCGGCCTCTACCTCGCGCTGGCCACATTCGCGATCGCTGTGGCCATGCCGTCGATGGCCAAGCGCTTCGAGGAGTACACCGGCGGGGGCTCGGGCATCCAGCTCTTCGGAACACCGGAGCTCACCGGCTCGATCGCGAACGTCAGGATCTTCGGCTGGTCGCTGACTCCGAACGACTGGATGTACTACCTGGCGTGGTCGATAGCGCTCGTCGCGTTCGCGGTCGCGTGGCTCATCCTCCGTGGGCGGACGGGGCGCGCGTTCCGCGCAGTGCGGGACAGCGAAACCGCCGCCGTGTCGTCGGGTGTGAGCCTCGCGCGGTACAAGACGCTCGCGTTCGGGATCAGCGCTGCGTATGCGGGCGTCGCCGGCGGGCTGTTCGCAATCGCCAGCGCGTTCGTCAACCCGGACGCGTTCCCGGTCGCACTTTCGATCTTCCTCCTCGTCGGCATCGTCGTCGGGGGCCTCGGTGGCCTGTCGGGGCTCGTCTTCGGGGCGATCTTCATCGCCTTCCTGCCGCTGTGGGCACAGGGGCAGGATCTGGGCTCGCTCCTGCCGAATCGGATCATCGAGGAGACGCAGAAGCCGGGCGGCCCCGCGATCGTCTACGGCGTCGTCCTGATCCTCCTCATGTTCGTCATTCCGAACGGCGTCGGCGGTCTCTTCCGACGAATCGGGCAGGTGATCTCGACCCGCCGCTACTCTCGTGCGAAGTAGTGCACCCACGAAGGAGGCGCCGACGATGAGACGACGGTCCGCACTGATAGTTGCTCTGGCGACAGCGCTCTGCGCGATGCCCGTCGCGCTTGCAGGCTCAGCGGCCGATCCTGGCGTCAGTCCCACGGCGATCCTCATCGGCGGGACGTCGCCGCTCACGGGCCCAGCCGCCTCGTACGCGACGGTGGCGCGGGGTGCCCAGGCGTACTTCGACTCGATCAACGCGAAGGGAGGCGTGGCGAAGCGGAAGATCGAGTACCGCATCGTCGACGACGCCTACAACCCGGCGCAGACGGTGCAAGCGGTTCGCCGGCTCGTGGAGCAGGACAAGGTGTTCGCGGTGTTCAACACCCTCGGCACCGAGGCCAATCTCGCCATCCGCGACTACCTGAACCAGGTGAAGGTTCCGCAGCTTTTCGTGGCTTCCGGAGCGACGACGTGGGGGCGCGACGCGGCGACGTATCCGTGGACGATCGGCTTCCAGCCGAGCTATGCGGCCGAGGGGTTCGTCTACGGCCAGTACATCGCGAAGACGCAGAAGAAGGCGAAGGTCGGCGTCCTCTTCCAGAACGACGACTACGGGAAGGATCTGCTCGCGAGCCTCAAGTCCGGCCTCGGGCGCTCTGGCTCGAAAGTCGTCGCCGCCGAGCCCTACGAGGTGACATCGCCGGACGTGGGCTCGCAGATCGGCAAGCTCAAGGCCTCTGGCGCGAACGTGCTCGCGATCTTCGCCACCCCGACGTTCGCGATTCAGGCGTATGTCTTCGCGAACCGGCTCGGGTGGCGGCCCCTCGTTTTCAACAACGCCGTCTCGGGCACCTCGAACACCATGACGCTCGCGTCCGAGGGAGGGAAGAACAAGTCGATCGAGGGGACGATCTCGACCACGCCGCTCAAGGACCCGATCGATCCGCGCTGGAAGAACGATCCCGGGATGAAGCAGTACCGCGCGATCCTCGCGAAGTACGCGAAAGGCGCGAATCCGAACGACGCTAACCACCTGTACGGCATGGCGGTGGCGTACGAGACCGTGGGGCTCCTCAAGCGGCTCGGCGCCAATCCCACCCGGGCGGGGCTGATGGCGCGGGCGCGCTCGATCACGAGCGCCGGGAACCCGTTCGTGCTGCCCGGGATCTCCGTGAAGACAGGGAAAGGCGACAACTTCCCGCTCCAGCAAGGGCAGCTCCAGCGCTGGACGAAGGGCCGCTGGGTCCCGTTCGGCGGGCTCTGGACCTCGAAGCGGAACTGACTGTTGCTGTCACCTCGCTGAGCCGCGTTCGCGGACGTACTGTGGGTCTGTGCGGTCGCTCGCTCGCGTTGGCGTCGTACTAGTTGCCGCCTTCCTCTACACGGTGGTGTTCTACGGCGCCATGGTTGCGATCGACATCTCGCGGACGGGCTTCGACCTCGACAAGCCGTCGGCGATCAAAGAGCTGTCGGCTGCACTGACGCGTGCGGGCGTCGTGATCGGCGAGCCGGACGAGCAGACGAGGGTTTGCGAATTCCCACCGTGTAAGCAGGATTTCCGTCTGTCGCACGAGCAGACGCTCGCACTCGCCCGTTGTCTGCATCGAGAGAGACACTTGAGCGATGCGGGTCTGGAGTTCGTCGAAGGCGCGCCATTCATCGAGATAAGCGGGAGGCGCTCAGGCGACCTGGTCAGCTGGGGCTTCATGTCTGGTGGTTGGCTGGAGCAACGATCGGTTTGGGTGAGCACGTTGCTTCCCGTTGGGTGGCTGGCCGGTCTGGGCCCAGTCATCTACCTCGTCGGCTTCCGGCTCTGGCGCCGACGGCGTTCCTAGGCGCTTGCCGGGGTGCGTATGCTCGTCCCCGTGCGCGAGCTTCTCGCTGCCCCGCTGGACGAGCTGCTCGCGGAGGCTCGCCGCCTGCGACCGGGGCCGCTCGTCACCTACTCGCCCAAGGTCTTCATTCCGCTGACGAAACTCTGCCGCGACGTCTGCGGCTACTGCACGTTCGCCCGCCCGCCGCGGCGAGGGGAGCGGGCGTACCTGACCCAGGACGAGGTGCTCGCTGTCGCCCGCGCGGGCGCTGTGGCTGGCTGCCGCGAGGCGCTCTTCACCCTCGGCGACAAGCCGGAGCTCCGCTACAAGGTCGCGCGCGACGAGCTCCGCGCTCTCGGCTGCGAGACGACGATCGAGTACCTCGCCCGCTGCGCCCGGCTCGTGCTCGAGGAGACCGGCCTCCTGCCGCACCTCAATCCCGGCGTCATGAGCCGCTCCGAGCTCGAGGCGCTGCGGCCGGTGTCGGCGTCGATGGGGATCATGCTCGAGACCACGGCGGAACGGCTCGGCGAGCGGGGCAGGCCCCACTGGGCCTCGCCGGACAAGCTCCCGGCCCGCCGGCTGGAGACGATCCGGCTCGCCGGCGAGCTCGCGATCCCGTTCACGAGCGGGATCCTGATTGGGATCGGCGAGACACGGGAGGAGCGGATCGATGCGCTCCTCGCGCTGAAGGCGCTCGGCGAGGAGCACGGGCACGTCCAGGAGGTCATCGTCCAGAACTTCCGCGCGAAGCCCGGGACGCGCATGGCCTCGCACCCGGAGCCTGCGCTCGACGACCACCTGTGGACAATCGCGGTCGCGCGGATCCT
>JAERMP010000236.1 GCA_016844515.1 Thermoleophilia bacterium
CGCAATCGTCTTGAGAAGACGTGTCCGCGCAAGCTACGCGCGCAGCGGTACGACCGGAGCCTGCGCGCTCCACGGGAAGTCGATCCAGAGATCCGTGCGGCGCCAGACGTACTCGCACTTCACGACCGACGGCGACTTCTCGTAGAGCACTGCGCAACGCACTTCGGCGACCTTGTCGGTGCAGAAGTCCTTCACGAGCCTGAGCGTCTCGCCGGTGTCGGCGACGTCGTCGGCGATGAGCATCCGGGCGGACTCGAGGTCGATGAGCTCGGGCACCGGCGGGAGGATCATCGGCACATCGAGTCGTTCGTCGACGCCGGTGTAGAACTCGACGTTCATCGTCCACGTGTTCTTGACGTCGAGCGCGTAGCCCAGCGCTGCCCCGACGAGCAGACCGCCTCGCGCAATCGAGAGGATCAGGTCCGGTTGGTAGCCGTCATCTGCCACGAGCCGCGCGAGATCGCGCGTCGCAACGCCGAGCTCGGCCCAGGAGAGTCGCTCGCGCTCTTCGCTCACGTCCCCGTCGATCGTACTGGGCGGCTGCGTCGGCGGCCGTCAGAGAGTGACTTCGGTGCGGCTGCGCTCGAACGCGAGCACGTCGGTGAGGATGTCGCCGAGAGAGCGCTCCGGCTGCCAGCCGATCGCCGACTCGAGCTTCGCGGTCGAGGGTATCCGGTGGAGCATGTCCTCGATCCCGATGCCGTAGACGTCCTCGTATGCGACGTAAGAGATCTCCGAGGACGAGTCAGTGAGGTCGAGCACCTTTCGGGCGAGCTCGTTGATCGAGATCCGCTCCTCCGAGCCGACGTTGTAGATCTCGCCGGACGTACCGTCGTCCATGAGCCCGGCGAGCGCACGGATCGTGTCCGAGACGTGACAAAAGCAGCGGGTCTGGTCTCCGTTCCCGTGGATCTCGAGCGTCTCATCGGCGAGCGCGCGTTGCACGAAGCTCGGGATCACCATCCCGTACTGACCGCTCTGACGCGGGCCGACCGTGTTGAAGAGTCGGGCGATGACGCAGTCCAGGTTGTGCTCTGCGTGGTGTGCTAGGGCGAGAAACTCGTCCATCGCCTTCGAGTCGGCATATGCCCAGCGCTTCTGGGTTGTCGGCCCGTAGATGCGCCGGTCGGTCTCCTCGAGCGGGCGCTCCTCGCGATGATCGCCATAGACCTCGGATGTGGAAGCGATGAGCACTCGCTTCTCGAAGCGATGACAGTGCTCGAGGACGATCTCGGTCCCGCGTAGATTCGTCACGAGCGTCTGCACCGGCTGCTCCACGATGAGCCGCACGCCCACCGCTGCGGCCAGGTGATAGACGACGTCGCATTTGTAGACGAGCTCGTTCACGACCGACCAGTGGAGCACCGAGTCGACGACGAGATGGAAGCCTGGTCTGTCCCGGAGATGTTCGATGTTGTCGAGCGATCCCGTGGAGAGGTCGTCGAGCACCCACACCTCGTGCCCTTCGTTCAGGAGCAGTTCCGAGAGATGCGAGCCGATGAAACCGGCGCCCCCGGTGATTAAGGCTTTGTTGCTCACGGGCCGAGAAGGGTACCGAGGCCGCCGGGCGAACCCGGCGAGTGAGACCCAGCACAAGACCAGTCGGCTACGATCAGACCACGAACCTTCGGCCCGGGGGCGAGGCGGACCCGTCGACCTCCGGAGAATTCGGGAAAGGAGCGTCGAAGGAGTTGTTCGAGCGATTCACCGAACGGGCAAGGCAGGTCGTGGTTCTCGCGCAGGACGAGGCGCGGGCACTCAAGCACAACTACATCGGCACCGAGCACATCCTGCTTGGCCTGCTCCGCGAGGAGGAGGGCCTTGCTGCTCGGGTTCTCGAGTCGCTCGACATCACGGTGGAAGAGGTTCGCGCCCAAGTCGCACGCATAGTCGGCCAGGGTGACGAGGTCACCACGGGCCAGATCCCGTTCACGCCGCGCGCCAAGAAAGTGCTCGAGCTGGCGCTGCGCGAGGCCCTTTCACTGGGTCACAACTACATCGGGACGGAGCACATCCTCCTCGGTCTCGTCCGCGAGAACGAGGGTGTCGCTGCGCGAATCCTTCTCGACTTCGACGCAGATGCGGAAAAGATCCGCAACGAGATCATCCGCATGCTCTCGGGGCCAGGGCGTCGCCAGGCGGGCACGGGCAGCGCGCCTCCGGGTGAGAAGTCGAAGAGCTCGAAGCTCCTCGACCAGTTCGGCCGCAACCTGACGAAGCTCGCCGTCGAGGGCAAACTCGACCCCGTCGTCGGCCGCCAGACCGAGATCGAACGTGTCATGCAGATCCTCTCGCGCCGCCAGAAGAACAACCCCGTGCTCATCGGCGAGCCCGGTGTCGGCAAGACCGCCGTCGTCGAGGGTCTCGCGTCACGCATCTCCTCGAGCCAGGTGCCCGAACTCCTCAAGGGCAAGCAGATCTACACGCTCGACCTCGCTGCGCTCGTCGCGGGCTCGAAATACCGCGGAGAGTTCGAGGAGCGCCTGAAGAAGGTGATGAAGGAGATCATGCAGCGCGGCGACATCATTCTCTTCATCGACGAGCTCCACAACCTCGTCGGCGCAGGCGCCGCCGAGGGCGCGATCGACGCGGCCTCGATCCTCAAGCCCGCCCTTGCGCGCGGCGAGATCCAGACGATCGGCGCGACGACGCTCGACGAGTACCGCAAGTACCTCGAGCGCGACGCAGCGCTCGAGCGGCGCTTCCAGCAGGTCCGCGTCGAAGAGCCGACGATCGACGAGACCGTGCAGATCTTGCGTGGACTCCGCGACCGCTACGAGGCGCACCACCGCTGCAAGATCTCGGACGAGGCGCTTCAGGCTGCAGCATCGCTCGCCGACCGCTACATCCAGGATCGGCATCTCCCCGACAAGGCGATCGACCTCATCGACGAGGCGGGCTCACGCGTTCGCATCGCGACGATGTCCGCGCCGCCCCGCTATCGCGAGCTCGAGGAGGAGATCGACAAGGTCCGCGCCGACAAGGAAGCCGCGATCGAGGATCAGGAGTTCGAGAAAGCCGCGCAGCTCCGCGACAAGGAGCGCAAGCTCTCCCAGAAGAAGAAGGAGCTCGAGGAGGACTGGCGGAACCAGGCCGACGAGGAGCAGCCGGAGATCGGTGAGGACGAGATCGCCGACATCGTCTCCATGTGGACGGGAATCCCCGTCTTCAAGCTCACCGAAGCCGAGTCGCAGAAGCTCATCCGCATGGAGGACGAGCTGCACAAGCGCGTCATCGGCCAGGACCCTGCGATCGTCGCCGTCTCGAAGGCGATCCGCCGCGCGCGCGCTGGCATCAAGGACCCGAAGCGCCCGACCGGCTCGTTCATCTTCCTCGGCCCGTCAGGCGTCGGGAAGACCGAGCTCGCCCGCACGCTGGCCGAGTTCCTGTTCGGCGACGAGGACATGATGATCCAGGTGGACATGTCGGAGTACATGGAGAAGCACTCCGTGTCCCGGCTCGTCGGCTCCCCGCCCGGCTACGTCGGCTACGACGAGGGCGGCCACGAGAAGGCCCACCCGGACGTCTTCAACATCCTCCTGCAGATCCTCGAGGACGGGAAGCTCACGGATTCGCAGGGGCGGAAGGTCGACTTCCGCAACACGATCGTGATCATGACCTCGAACCTCGGAGCGGCCCAAATCTCGAAGAACCAGACGCTCGGCTTCTCGATCGGCGACGAGGGCGGCCTCTCGTACGACGAGATGAAGGAGCGGGTCATGTCGGAGCTCAAGAAGGTGTTCCGGCCGGAGCTCTTGAACCGGATCGACGAGGTCATCGTCTTCCACAAGCTCGAGAAGAGCGAGATCCTCAAGGTCGTCGACATGATGATGAAGCGCGTTCGCGAGGAGATGGCGAAGCACGGCGTCGTCATCGAGCTCACGGACGAGGCGCGCGAGCTGCTCGTCGAGCAGGGCTACGACCCGGCGATGGGCGCTCGAGCGATCCAGCGGATGATCGAGGACCCGCTCGCCGACTTCATCCTCGGGCGCGAGCTCACTCCATCCTCGACGATCATCGTCGACCGGCGCGAGAACCCCGTCGACGAGGAGCCGCCGGTCGAGATCAGGGTCATCGAAGGCACGCCGGTTCCGGCAGCAGTCGGCGGGCCGCCCGACGAGCCCGACGCCGACGAGCTCGCAGACGACCCGTCCGACGACGCGTAGAGGCGAGGCCTCTCCCACTCTGTAGGGGCGGGATATATCCCGCCCCTACACTTCCCGCGTGACCGTCAGCATTCGGCACGCGAAGCCGTCCGACTACGGGCGGGTGATCGGACGCATCAACGTCTGGTGGGGCGGGCGCGACATGGCGCCGATGCTCCCGAAGCTCTTCTTCCTCCACTTCGAGGGAACGAGCTTCGTCGCGGAGGACGAGGAGGAGGATCTTGTCGGCTTCCTGTGCGGGTTTCTGTCGCAGACGGACGAGGACGAGGCGTACATCCACTTCGTCGGCGTCACGCCCGACAAGCGCGGTGAGGGGCTCGGGCGCACGCTGTATGAGCGGTTCTTCGAAGAGGTTCGCTCGCAGGGGCGCTCGATCGTGCGCTGCGTCACTTCACCCGTGAACGAGAACTCGGTCGCGTTCCACGAGGCGCTCGGCTTCGAGGTCGACCGTGTCGTCGAGGACTACGA
>JAERMP010000237.1 GCA_016844515.1 Thermoleophilia bacterium
GCATCTCCTCGATGACGCGCCCGTAGTCGGCCCTCCCCATGAAGCCCTCGAGAGGCGACAGCGCACCGGAGGCGATCATGTCGAGGTCTGAGAGCTCACGGGACGTGAGCGGGACGATCTCGAGCGTGCCGAGTTCATCGGGCGCTTCACCCGTCCGGTCGACGAGCATCCCCCCGTGCGGCGCGATGAGGCGGTCGGCGGCGGTGACGCTGCTCATGCTCGCACCTCAGCCGGGATCAACCCGAGCTCCTCGAGCCTCGCGACGACCAGCGCGGCAGCCTCCTCGGGCTCACTCGTCTCGGTGTCGACGACGACCTCGGGGCTCTGGGGCTCCTCGTAGGGATCGTCCACACCGGTGAAGCCCTTGATCTCACCTGCGAACGCCTTGGCATAGAGCCCGTTCACGTCGCGCCGAGCGCACTCGTCGACCGAGGCCTTGACATAGACCTCGACGAACGAGCCGAACTCCTCGACGAGGCCGCGCGCCTTGGCCCGCGTCTCCTCATACGGAGAGATCGCAGCAGCGATAACCGCGCCGCCCTGGCGCGTGATCCGAGAAGCGACCCAGCCGATTCGCTCGATGTTCGTGTCCCGGTCCTCCTTCGAGAACCCGAGGCCCTTGGAGAGATGCGTGCGCACGGTGTCGCCGTCGAGGTACTCGACGAAGAGGCCACGCCGGTCGAGCTCGGGCCCGACCAAGTGGGCGATCGTCGACTTGCCGGAGCCCGAGAGCCCGGTGAACCAGAGGGTGAAGCCGCCGCTTCGTACGCGGTCGGACTCCGGATGATCGTGCGCGTGGATGTGCTCGGTCATTGTGTCCTTTCGAGTGTGGTGTCGAGTTGTGTGTCGGAGTGAATGCCGCACTCCAGCTTGTCCGATCCGGCCCAGCGACCGGCACGCTCTTCCTCGTGCGGTGTCGTGGGGCGCGTGCACGGAATGCAGCCGATTGAGCGGTACCCGGCGTCGTGCAGAGGGTTGGAGGGTATCTCGTTGACTTCGATGTAAGACCAGATCCGCTTCTCGTCCCAGTCTGCGAGCGGGTGGATCTTGAACACTTGGTAGCGCTCCGACCACTGCACCTTCGGCGTGTCCGCGCGGCTCGGCGACTGATCGCGGCGAATCCCCGAGATCCAGGCGTCGTAGGGCGTAAGCGCGTTCACGAGCGGCTCGACCTTGCGGATGTGACAGCAACGGTCGGGATCGCGCTCCCAGAGATTCGGGCCTTCGGCGCGATGCTGCTCGGCGATCGTCGGTATCGCCGGCTGGATGAGCTTCAGCGCGTAGCGCTCGACCAGCCGATCGCGTGTCTCGTACGACTCGCGGAAGAACAGATGGGTGTCGAGCTCGACGGTGTCCATTCGCAGTCCCATCTCGGCGACCATGTGGACGAGCACCGACGACTGCTTCTGCCAGGAGCAGGTGAGGCAGACGCGCGGCCAGAAGAACTGGTGGGTCCACGCGATCAGCTCCTCGGCTGACATCGCCTCGAAGTCGAGGTCAGGCAGTAGGGGCTGGCTCTGCGCTTGAACCGCCAAGCAGCACCTCCTTCAGCGTGTCGCCGCGCAACCCGAGGCGAAGCGTCTCGAGCGCGATGACCTCGTCGGGCGGGATGTTCCCGAGGTTGACCTCCGGGCCGAAGTGCTTCACGAACCACGCCTGCGAGCCTTTCGTCGGCGCCTCCCAGATCAGGTCGTGGAAGCTGATCGAGTGCTCGATCTCGTCGACGAGGCCCGTACGGAGCTCCCCGGTCGGCCGGTAGATGCCGGCGGTTCCACCCTCGCGGCCTTCCGCGATCACCTTCCAGGCTCCGGCGTCGAGCTCCTCGCGGATCCACTGCACCCAGAGGTACGGGGCGATGTTGACGTCCGCATCTTTCGAGCCGACCTCGGAGAGGACGACGAAGTCGCGTGCGAACTCGGCGATCAGCTCGAGCTTCTGCTCGCGGGGAATCTCGATCGTCCCGTCCGAGATCTCGACGTGCGAGAAGCGAAAATGCTCGAGCCAGCTCTTGTACTCGTCCATCTTCCCCTGGGCGTAGACAGCTTCGAAGAGCGTCCCGCCGCAGACCACCGGGGTCGCGAAAGAGCGATAAAGCGCCACCTTCTTCTCGAGGTTGTTGGTGACGTAGCTCGTTCCCCACCCGAGCTTGACGATGTCGACGTACTCGCCGGCAGTGTCGAACATGCCCTCGATCTCGCGCAGGTTCAGGCCCTTGTCCATTACGTGAGTGAGCCCGCGCGAGCGGGGCTTCCCCTCTCTCGTGGGGACGTCGAGGAACGAATGCTCGTTAGAGGCGTGCATAGATCTCCTTCAGCTTCTCGTGGGCGCGGTCCTGGACGTCGCGATAGAGCGAACCGCCGTGCGCGTCGATTCCGACCGTGAGCGGGCCGAAGTCCTTGACGCGGAACTTCCAGAGGCACTCGGGCATGAGGTCCTCCCAGGCGACCTCTTCGATCTCTTCGATCTGCGTCGTCTCGAGCGCCGCGGCCCCGCCCACGATCGCGAAATAGACCATCCCCAGCCGCTGCATTGGCTCGATCGCCTCGTCCGGGAAGCCGCCCTTGCCGCAGATCGCGCGGACGCCGTACTGCGCACCGAGGCCTTCGGTAAAGCGCACCATTCGCGCGCTCGTCGTCGTGCCGATGCAGAGCTTCTCGTAGCGGCCGGGGCCAAGCTTGCGCACGTTTGGGGCCGTGTGCAGAAGAAATGCGCCAGCGAGATCCATCGGCGGCTCGACTCCCTGGTCGAAGATCCGGATTTGCGTCCGGTCGCGGATCCCGATGATGTGCCCCTGGACGATGACTTCGTCCCCGGCGCGTAGCTTCAGGACCTCGGCGGGATCGGTGACGGGGAACGTGACCTCGTGCGTCGCCATCAGCTGTGGGCTCCTTGGCGCGCGTTTGTCACCTTTACCGTGCCAGGCACTGTAAAGACCGCTAACAACTCGTAGGCCGATTTGGACAGCATCTAAGCGTCCCGCTCGTACTCGATGGAGCCGTCGGCGGAGATGTGCGCGGAGGCGCGACGCGCGGCCCAACACTGGTAGTTGACCGCGACCGGATTGAGCGTCATGTGCGTGTCCGCGTTCTCGACGTGGACGGAGAGCACGGTGACGTCACCGCCGAGCCCCATCGGCCCGATGCCCGTCTCGTTGAGAAGGTCTTTGAGCTCGTCCTCGAGCTGAGCGACAAGTGGATCGGGATTGCTCGTGCCGACCGGCCGGGCGATCGCCTCCTTCGCCAGGTGCATCGCATAGTCGGCCGAGCCGCCGATCCCGACCCCGACGATCCCGGGCGGGCACGGCTTCCCACCGGCGCCGACGATCGACTCGAGGACGAACTTCTTGATCCCCGTGACGCCGTCGGCAGGCACGCACATCTTGAGAAAGCTCATGTTCTCGGAGCCCGATCCTTTCGGCACGCACTTGACGTCGAGGCCGTCCCAGTCCGGAACGAAGTCCCAGTGGACGATCGGCACCCGGAAGCCGACATTGGGGCCCGTCGTGTTCGAGCGCAGCGGATGCTCGACCGTGGCACGCTCGGTGCCCTGTTTGAGGGCTGCGTAGATGCGCGCCGGATGCAGCGGGAAGTGCTCCCCGACGCTGCAGTAGTAGACGGCCAGACCGGTGTCCTGACAGACGAGATTCTTCTCCTCCTCGGCGACGTTGACGTTGCGAAGGATCGTCTGGAGGACGCGCTGGCCCGTGACCGACGTCTCTCTCGCGGCCGCATCGGCAAGCGCATCCCTCAGGTCTTGCGGGATGTCCTTCAGCGCCCACACGTAGAGGTGAGCAGCAGCGTCGGCGACAGCGTGCGAGA
>JAERMP010000238.1 GCA_016844515.1 Thermoleophilia bacterium
CTCGCCTACGGGTTCATCGGCATCGGCATCGGGCTCGCGGGCACCCCCGCGTCGCACTCGCTCACCAGCTCGGTTCCGGTCACACGCGCCGGCATGGCTTCGGGTACCGCCGACCTCCAGCGTGACCTCGGCGGCGCGATCATGCAGTCGATCTTCGGCGCGCTGCTGACGGCCGGATTCGCCTCCGCAATGAGCTCGGCGATCGCCGCGTCGGACAAGCACATCTCAGACAGCGTCCAGGCGCAGCTGACGAAGTCCTTCGCCGGTGCCGAGAACGTCGCGGAGCAGCACCCGCAGTACGCTGACGCGATCACGGCGGCGGCGAAGACGTCGTTCCTGCAGGGCGATCAGTGGGCGTATACCGCCGGGCTCGTCGCGATCGTTCTGGGTGCCGCGCTCGTGTTCTTCATGTTCCCGAAGAAGGACGAGGAGGAGCGGCTCCTGGCCGAATATCACGCAGCGGACACGAAGGGACCCGAAGGGGTATGACCTTAGGTGGATTCGCGCGGCGGGGCCGACGGGCTCGGTGCATGAGTGCGTGACCATCCTTGCCCCGACGGCAGTTCCGCTCGCGTCAGTGTGCGGGCGTGCTCATAGACGGGGATCTTGTGGAGGTCGGCTCGCGAGCGCACGGGTGCTGCTGAGTCGCGGCGTGCTCAGCTTGGACGCACTGATCCGGCGCCGGCTGCTCGCGCAAGCGGGCGTTTAGCCTGCGGCCTCGATCACGGGGCCGTCGCCTTGGCCGAGCTCTCGGCGGACCGCTGCCGTCGCACGACGAAGAAGACGGCGACGACGAATATCGTCGTGATGGCTCCCGAGATGACGATCGACGCGAGCGGGTAGTCGGCGATGGCGGTGCCCACCCAGTAGGCGAGGAGACACGTGTAGATCGCCCACGTCGTGCCGCCGATCGCGGACCAGAGCAGCGTACCTCCCGCCGACGATCAGTAGTGGCGCGCTCTGCCCCATCAGCTCGAGGCCGGTCTGGATCTTCTCGTGCTTCTTCGCCGCCTCGAGCTTGGGGCGCATGGAGGAGGCCGACTTGCGGGCGATCCAGTAGAGGCACGAGTCGCCGATAACGGCGCCGAGCGCGCCGGCGAGCATCACGAGCCCGAGCTCGAGCTCACCCTGAGCGGCCAGCGTCGACGCCGCGTTGAGCGTCGTCTCACCCGGGAAGATCGGGATGATCGCGTCCCCGAGGATGAGGAGGAAGACCGTCAGGTACTGCCCGCTCCGAGAGCCCTCGCCGTCGATGAATCCGAAACCGTCGCCGTCGTCGATCGCGTAGAGGAGCGCCGCAGCGACGGCAAGCAGCGCGGCAACGCTCAGGCTGACAAAGACAACTCGCCGCCTTCGTGTGCTCATCTCGCTCCTGTGACGTCGTTCGTAATCAAGGCACTCGTTGTGATCGCAAGGCTCCAGTTGTCCAACTCGAGCGATTGTCCTTTTGCCGTGACAGCGCCGCCGTTCGCTCGCGTAGGTTCGCGTGTGAGAGAGTCTCGCATGGTCGGGTCGCGCCGGTAAACGCACTTGAAGCCGCACGCAACACGGTGTGAGAGCGGCGCAGGATCAGCGAAAGAGTGAGGTATCAAAGCGCTGCGAGGGGGGATGTAGTCTGAGCCGCGGCGTTGAGGGCGACCGAGCGATCGAGAGGAGTTACGTCGATGGGTAGCGAGCGTGAGCGGATCCAGCGAGATGTCCTTCCAATCCCGGACCGGCCGTACGACGGCACGGTTCCGTTCGACGCGAGGGATCCCGAGGCGAAGTTTCCGCCGATCGAGCCGTTGCGGCCGCCCGCAGGCGCTCCCAACGTGCTCGTCATCCTGCTCGACGACGTCGGCTTCGCTGCTTCGAGTGCCTTTGGCGGGCCCTGCGCGACGCCGACCGCCGAGCGCCTCGCCGGGGAAGGTCTGAAGTACAACCGCTTCCATACGACAGCTCTCTGCGCGCCGACTCGCCAGGCGCTGCTCACGGGCCGGAACCATCACACAGTGGGAATGGGCGTCATCACCGAGCTCGCGACCTCGGCCCCCGGCTACAACTCGATTCGGCCGAACACGTGCGCCCCGCTCGCGCAGACGCTCCGGCTGAACGGCTACTCGACGGCACAGTTCGGCAAGTGCCACGAGGTGCCGGTCTGGCAGTCGAGCCCGATGGGGCCGTTCGACGCCTGGCCGACGGGCGGCGGGGGCTTCGAGTACTTCTACGGCTTCCTCGGCGGCGAGACGAACCAGTACTACCCAGCCCTCTACGAGGGCACGACAGCGGTAGAGCCGGACAAGACGCCCGAGGAGGGCTACCACTTCACCGAGGACATGACCGACAAGGCGATCACGTGGGTCCGCCAGCAGAAGTCGCTCATGCCCGACAAGCCGTTCTTCGTCTACTACGCGCCTGGCGCCGCGCACGCGCCGCACCACGTTCCGAAGGAGTGGTCGGACAAGTACAAGGGCCGCTTCGATCAGGGCTGGGATGCGCTGCGCGAGGAGATCCTCGTCCGCCAGAAAGAGCTCGGCGTCGTGCCAGCCGACACGGAGCTCACCGAGCGTCACGAGGAGATCCCCGCCTGGGACGACATGCCTGACGAGATGAAGCCGGTGCTCGCCAGGCAGATGGAGGTGTACGCCGGCTTCCTGGAGCACACGGACCACCACATCGGTCGGCTCATCGACGCGCTCGAAGACCTTGGTGTCTTCGAGGACACGCTCGTCTACTACATCATCGGCGACAACGGGGCTTCGGCCGAGGGCACCGTCAACGGCTCGTTCAACGAGACGTTCGCATTCAACGGAGCCACCGAGCTCGAGACGCCCGAGTTCATGGCATCGCGGATCGATGACTTCGGCACGCCAGCGGCCTACAACCACTACGCCGTCGGCTGGGCGCATGCGATGGACACGCCGTATCAGTGGGCGAAGCAGGTCGCGTCGCACTGGGGCGGCACGCGCAACGGGACGATCGTGCACTGGCCGCGGGGCTTCTCTGCCCGCGGGGAGGTGCGCTCGCAGTTTCACCACGTCATCGACGTCGCCCCGACCGTGCTCGATGTCGCGGGGCTCCCGCAGCCGACCACTGTCGACGGTGTCGAGCAGCACCCAATCGAGGGCGTGAGCATGCGCTACTCCTTCGACGACGTGCGTGCGGCGGAACGTCGCGGGACGCAGTACTTCGAGATGTTCTGCAATCGGGGCATCTATCACGAAGGCTGGACGGCGGTCACGCGCCACTCGACGCCATTTGTCCTTGAAGCGTTGCCTGCCTTCGACGACGACATCTGGGAGCTGTACGACACGAACACCGACTGGAGCCAAGCGCGCGACCTAGCGGCCGAGATGCCCGACAAACTCGCCGAGCTTCAGCAGCTCTGGCTCGAAGAGGCGCGCAAGTACAACGTTCTGCCGCTCGACGATCGGCGGATCGAGCGCTTCAACTCGGATCTGGCGGGGAGGCCGGTGCTCGTGAAGGGCAACTCGCAGCTTCTCTTCGGCGGAATGGGTCGCCTCACGGAGAACTCGATCCTCAACGTCAAGAACAAGTCTCACGCCGTCACGGCGGAGGTGATCGTCCCCGATGAGGGTGCACAGGGAGTGATCATCGCCCAGGGCGGCGCTTTCGCGGGCTGGAGCCTCTACGCCAAGGATGGAAGGCCGACGTACTGCTACAACCTGCTCGGCCTGCAGCGCTTCAAGATCGTGGGCGAATCAGCGATCCCTGCGGGAGAGCACCAGGTGCGGATGGAGTTCGCCTACGACGGAGGCGGCCTCGCCAAGGGCGGCACGGTCACGCTGTACGTCGACGGAACTCAGGTCGGCGAGGGGCGTGTCGAGGGCACGGTGCCGATGGTCTTCTCGGCTGATGAGACGGCCGACGTCGGCTCGGACAACGCGTCGCCCGTCAGCGACGACTACGGGCCGACGGACAACGCCTTCAACGGCCGCGTGAGCTTGGTGCAGATCGACCTCGGCGAGGACGCCGAAGACGCCGACCATCTGATCACCCCTGAGGAGCGCCTGCGGGTCGCGATGGCTCGCCAGTGATCGAGAGCTACCCGAAGGCGGTCTGATGGGTCAGGCGATCGGCGACATCCTCCCGCTGGCGATCGGCGTCGCCATCAGTCCCGTGCCGATCATCGCGGTCGTCCTTATGCTCGGCACACCGCAGGCGCGCGCGAACGGGCCTGCGTTCGCCGCCGGCTGGGTGGCCGGCCTCACGATCGTCGGTGCGATCGTGCTCCTGCTCGCCAGCGGTAACGCGGCGGAGG
>JAERMP010000239.1 GCA_016844515.1 Thermoleophilia bacterium
CGTTACCTCGGAGGACGCCATGACCGCGGACTGGGCGCGGCTTCCGTACGAGGTGCTGGAGGCGATCTCGAGCCGGATCATCAACGAGATCCCGGGCGTAAACCGGGTCGTCTACGACGTCTCCTCGAAGCCTCCCGCCACCATCGAGTGGGAGTAGGGCTTCGGGCCCAGCTCAAGACCTACGCCCGGCTGAGCCGTCCAAGTAACAGTCTGTTACTTGGATCGATCATCCCTCGAGTCAGGCACCGAAGACGTGCCGCTTCCGCCGATGTCAGCGAGTGATGCGGAACGCTCGTCGGCTGCTCGTTCCCGCCTTCGTCGCGGCGTGCGTCCTGGCGCTCGGCGTTGCGTCGGTCTCGGCGAGCGAGCTACTCCAGGATCCGAACGTCAAGCTCCTCTCGTTGAAGGTGAACGGGAAGGGCGAAGCCCTTCTCACGTACCGGCGCGGCGACGGCAGCGTCCGTCGCGTCCTGGCGTGGGGCGCGCTCAACGCGCGAGCCCCCTCGGCCGACGTTCCGCAGGTTCGCTTCAAGTGGGACTACGCCGGCGGTTGGGGGAAGTACCGCAACGGCAAGTACTGGCAGAGCTTCAAGAACCGCTGCCATGCAAGGCGCCGAACGGGACGTACTGGACGGTGCAGGCCTGGCAGCGTCGACTGCCGCTGCTCGGCTTCGATCCGTGGCTTCCGCAGCACACGAACTGGGAGCTGCACATCGCCCACTGGTCGGGCGAGCTCCCCTCACTCGAGGTCTTTCCCAACTGGACGTACGGTGGACGCTGGCAGGGCGTCTTCGGGCGGTACAGCTACCTGGGCGACCCGATCTTCGGGTTCGGCTCGAACGCCAAGGGCGTGCCCAAGGACAAGTACGGCCGCAACCTCTACATCGACACCCTCAACTCCGCGTACGGGCAAGGCTGGAAGCGTGAGTCGGGGATCCTCACGCACAAGGGGACCGGAACGTTCTGCCACAGCTTCGTCCCGCAGCGGCCGTTCGTCGGCTACCCGAGCCAGGAGATCCGACCCCCGGCGAACGGTGAGCGGTACCGCGTCACCGTAGGCGGGCCCGGAGTGTTGCCCGTCATGCAGGTCGAGGTTCCCGGCCTGGGCGAGGGCGACCGGTCGCGCGACGCCGAGTTCAACTCGGCGTTCGACAAGGTCATGGCCGGCGACCGGATCTGCGCCGGCGAGCGCTAAGCTCGCTCTCGCGTACTACCTCGATCAGGAGGAGCGATGGCCGATCTATGGCAGGACGAGGGCTTCGGCGGCGGCGGGAGCGGCGTGGGCGAGGCGTTCGCCGCGGACGACTGGGACGAGGGCGAAGAGAGCATCGAGACCGACATCGAGGACGGTTTCGATGACCCCGAAGAGGACGAGGAAGAGGACGCGGACGACGCGGAGGCCGAGTAGCGGATCGCCGGCCAGTGCGTGGTCTCCGAGCGTTCGTCTGGTTACCGCGCCGACCCGGGGGTTGTAGGGTCCGGATATCCGGCCCTGCGGCTACATGAGGAGCGGCCGTTACGAGTGAAAACGTTGCGAATGCGCACTAGACGATCCGGAATACCTCGGCGCCTTCCGGCACTTCGATGTGAACCTCGACACGATCGACTCTCGCTCCTCGCGGCCCCTTGTGGCTGAAATCCACGAGTTGCTCGACGGCTGAGGGATCACCCTCGAAGACGGCTTCGACCGTCCCCTCGCGATTGTTGCGCACCCACCCGGTCACTCCGGCTGTTATGGCACGACGGCGCACCGATTCTCGGAAGAAGACTCCCTGTACGAATCCGTAGACGACGACGCGCTGCCGGATCACAACTCCACGACGCCCCCGGGGTCGATGTCGAGGAGCACACGCTCTCCAGGCAGCGGGTGGTCGAGCGAGGTGACGGCTGCGTCGAGCGCCGTGCCGTCATCGAGTCGAACGGTCAGGTGCACGGTGGGGCCGTGGCGGCGAGCGCTCTCGACGACTCCCTCGCCCGTCTCCGAGCCTTCCGCCCGCCGAACGGTGATGGCTTCCGGCCGGGTCACGGTGCCTTCCCGGACGTTGGCGAGCCCCAGGAAGCGAGCCGTGTCCTCGTCCGCCGGATGAGCCCAGAGCTCGTCTGCCGTACCGTGCTGCACGACCTGGCCCTCGCGCATGATGGCGACACGGTCGCCGAGCGCGAACGCCTCTGCCTGGTCGTGCGTGACGTAGATCGCCGTCACCTCCAACTCGGCGAACAGCACTCCCAGATCTACGAGCAGGCGATCGCGCAGCCGGCGATCGAGTGATCCGAGTGGCTCATCGAGCAACAGAACGCGTGGCGCGGGTGCGAGGGCTCGCGCGAGCGCGATCCGTTGTTGTTCGCCTCCCGAGAGGGTCGCCACAGAACGCCGCTCGAACCCGGCAAGTCCCACGAGATCGAGAAGCTCTCCGACTCGGCGGGCGATCTCCGGCGGCGCATCTCCCCGCATGCGCAGGCCGAACCCGACGTTGCCGGCCACGTCCTTGTGGTGGAAGAGGGCGTGATCCTGGAAGACGAGCCCGACGCCGCGCCGGTGGGGCGGCGCCGACGTGATGTCCTCGCCGCCGAGAAGGACGCGACCCTCGTCTGGCCACTGGAGTCCGGAGATCACGCGCAGAAGCGTGCTCTTGCCCGAGCCACTCGGGCCGAGCACCGCCAGCACCTCGCCACGCGCGACCTCGAGCGTCACCTCGTCGACCGCGACCTTCTCGCCGAACCGAACCGTGACGTCTTCGACCCGCAGCATCAGAACCAGCCGTCGCGACGGACCCGAAGACGCCCGACCGCGAACATCGAGGCCGCTGTCACCCCCATGAGCACGACGGCGAGCGCGTACGCCTGCGCGGCGTTCAGCTCGCCTGGCCGGCCGAGGAAGCGGAAGATCGCGACCGGCAGCGTCGGGTTGTCGGGGCGGACGAGGAACACCGTCGCCCCGAACTCTCCGAGCGAGATGGCGAACGCGAAGCCTGCCGCCACCGCCAGTGCTCGGCCGACGATCGGGAGATCGATCTCGCGCCGCACGCGGCCGGGCGATGCACCCAGCACGGCGGCGGCTTCCCGCTGGCGCTCGTCGATCGCTCGGAGCGTCGGCGCCACGATCCGAACGACGAACGGGATGGCTACGAGGGCCTGCACGACGGGGACGATCCAGGGAGCGGCCCGGAAATCGAGCGGGGCTCGATCGAAGGCGATCACGAACCCGAACCCGAGCAGCACCGCCGATGCGCCGAGCGGGAGCATGAGCAGGACGTCGAGTGCGCGCGGGCCTCGCGAGTCCGCGACCGCGAAGGCGGCGAGACCTCCGACGAGGACTGCGAGCAGGGTCGCCGCTCCGGCGTACACGATCGAGTTCCAGACGGCTTCCCACGGCGTGGCGAGGAAGACGGAAGTGGGGCGGGAGAGCGCGCGGTATGCACCGAAGCCGTACCCGTCGCCGACGGCGAGCGAACGTTCGACGAGAACTGCGAGCGGAACCCCCAGGAACAGCGTGAGCATGCCCAGGCTTCCGATCACGACGGTCCTCTCACGAACACCTCTCGGTGCTCGGAGCACGTCTTGTTCGGATCGCAGGGCGCGATTCGCGCCGACTCGCGCCTCCAACCTCAGCGTGACCCACACCGCAAGACCGACGCAGAGAAGCTGGACGAAGCAGAGGATTGCGGCCGCACGCAGGTCGAAGATGCGAACCGCCTGGTTGTAGATCTCTGCCTCGATGGTCGAGTAAGCCGGCCCGCCGAGGATCAACACGATCCCGAATGAAGTGAACGAGAAGAGGAAGACGATCGCCCCGGCTGCAGCGAGCGACGGCGCGAGCAGCGGCAGCGTGACTTCACGGAAGCTCCGCCACGGCCCGGCCCCGAGCGTCGCTGCGGCCTCGGACACACGCCGGTCCAGACTCGCCCAGAACGTGCTGACGACGAGCACGACGACGGCGACGTTGAAGAACCAGCCTCGCTCGAGCCCGGGAGGAAGGATCGCTAGGAACGCGAGCGCGACGACGACGGTCGGCAAGACGAAGGGGACGATCACCAGCGTGCGGACGAGGCTTCGGCCGGGGAACGAGTACCGCCCGAGGACGTAGGCGGCGGGAAGCCCGATCGCGAGTGTCAGTGCGGTCGACGCGAGCGCCTGCCAGATCGTGAACCAGACGACGTCGCGCGTCAGCGGGTCGGTGAGGACGTCGAGCGGAGATGCCAGGGAA
>JAERMP010000076.1 GCA_016844515.1 Thermoleophilia bacterium
TCCTCTCGGCCTCGTCGCTCGCCGGCGCGATCAACTTCATCGTCACGATCCACAACACGCGGACGCGAGGGATGACGTGGACGCGAATGCCACTCTTCGTCTGGTCGATCCTGCTTTACGCATGGCTCCTCATGGCCATCCTGCCGACGCTCGCCGCGGGTCTAACGCTCCTGCTCCTCGATCGCGGGATCTCGATCGGGCCCTGGGACGTCCAGACGAACTTCTTCAACCCGGCCGAGGGAGGATCACCCGTCCTCTACCAGCACGCGTTCTGGTTCTTCGGCCATCCCGAGGTGTACGTGATCGTCCTCCCCGCCTTCGGGATCATCTCCGAGGTTCTCCCGGTGTTCGCCCGCAAGCCGGTGTTCGGCTACAAGGCGATCGCAGCGTCGACGGTGGCGATCGGCTTCTTCTCGATGATCGTCTGGGCGCATCACCTGTTCACGGTCGGCCTTCCGATCCCGCTCCAGGCCTACTTCATGATCGCGTCGATGATCATCGCGGTGCCGACCGGGATGAAGATCTTCAACTGGCTCGCGACTCTCTGGCGTGGGAACATCAGCTTCGACACGCCCATGCTCTACGCGCTCGGCTTCCTGTCGATCTTCGTCATGGGCGGCCTCACCGGCATCTACCTGGCGGCCTTCCCGATCGACTGGCAGGTACACGACACCTACTTCGTCGTCGCGCACTTCCACTACACGCTCTTCGGTGGAGGGATGTTCGCGATCTTCGCGGGGCTCTTCTACTGGTGGCCGAAGATGTTCGGCCGGCGCCTGAACGAGAAGCTAGGGAAGTGGCAGTTCTGGACGCTCTTCGTCGGCTTCAATCTGGCGTTCTTCCCTCAGCACCTACTCGGTCTCCAGGGCATGCCGCGGCGCATCTACACGTACGCCGACGAGAGCTGGGAGGGCTACAATCTCGCCTCGACGATCGGCTCGTACGTCATGGGGATCGCGATCCTCTTCTTCATCGTGAACGTCGTCAGGACGTCGCGGAGCGGGCCGAGAGTCGGGAACGACCCCTGGCAGGCGGACACGCTCGAGTGGTACACGACTTCGCCGCCACCCCCCCACAACTTCGACGAGGTGCCCTACGTCACGAGCGCCAGGCCGCTCTACGATCTCAGGCGGAAGCTACGGGAGCAACGTGGAACGAGAGAACCTGTCTAGCACGCCGACACCCGGCCCTCTCTTCCGGCTGTCGGCAGCGGCCGGAGCGGTCGCCGTTGGCCTCGTCGTGGCGAGCGCAGCGCTCGAGCTGGGCACGACCCACTGGGGTCTCGCCGCTATTGCTCTGCCGCTACTCGTCGCGAACGCAGTCGTCGCGCGCTGGGCGTATCCAGAGCTCTTCCTGCGAGCTGTTGCGGCGGTCGCGTTGTTCTCCCTCGCAATCGCGCTCGGCGGTGTCGTCGCCTGGAGCGGAGGAGCGACCTGGGCGAGCGTCCTCCACGTCGGGACCGCAGGAACGGCGCTCGGCGCGTCGCTCCTCGTAGTCGTCGCGGCGCTCCGCGGAACGCCGGTGCCGCTCGCATCGGCTCGCGACTACCTGACGCTGACCAAGCCGCGGATCATGACGCTGCTCCTGCTCACGGGGGCGGCCGGGATGTTCGTCGGAGCCCAAGGCGTGCCGCCGCTCGGACTGTTCGTCGTGACCATGCTCGGGCTCGCTCTCGCGTGCGGCGGCGCCTCGGCGCTCAACCATGTCCTCGACCGCGACATCGACGTTCTCATGGGGAGCCGGACGAAGGAGCGCCCGGTCGCCTCCGGCCGCGTGACACCCGAGCAGGCACTCGAGTTCGGCCTTCTTCTGTCGGCCCTCTCGTTCGCACTGCTTGCCTCCGCAGTGAACGTGTTGACTGCGGTGCTCGCGCTCGTCGGCAACCTCTTCTACGTCGTCGTCTACACGCGCTGGCTGAAGCGCTCGACCCCGCAGAACATCGTCATCGGCGGGGCGGCGGGCGCGGTGCCTCCGCTCGTCGGCTATGCCGCCGCGACCGGGAGCCTTGCGCTGCCGGCGCTCTGGCTGTTCCTCATCGTCTTCCTCTGGACGCCGCCGCACTTCTGGGCGCTCGCGTTGATGATCAAGAAGGCATATGCCGCCGCCGGGGTGCCGATGCTTCCGGTCGTGCGCGGAGACCGCGAGACGGCGCGGCAGATCCTGCTCTACTCGCTCGCGATGGTGACGTTCACGATCGTCGTCGGGTACTGGCTCGGGCCGCTTTACACAGTTGCGGCGGTCGTCCTCGGTGCAGCGTTCATCGCACTCGCCGTGCTTCTGCGTCGAGACCTCTCGCGCGCCCGCGCGCAGGTGCTCTTCCACTACTCGCTCGCGTACCTCGCGCTGCTCTTCGTCGCAGCCGCTCTCGACCCGGTGATCCTGTGAGCGACCGAGAGCTCGAGCGCAAGAACCTCCGCTTCGGCTGGGCGCTCTTCGGCCTCTTCGCGATCGTCGCGTTGCTGTACCTCCAGCTCGATTGACATGAAGGCGGCGGCCTGCCCGCCCGGCGTGTTCCTTGCGCTTCCTGCCTGCGATCCGCCCGGACGCCCGCTGGCGGTCAAGGATCTCTTCGATACCGCCGGGCTCGTGACGACGTACGGGTCGCCCTTATTCGGCGACCACATCCCGGCGACCACGGCGCCCGCAGTCGCGGCGCTCGAGTCAGCGGGCTGGGGGGTGGTCGGCAAGACGAACCTGCACGAGTTCGCATACGGGACGACCTCCGAGAACCCGCACTTCGGAGTCGTTCCCAACCCGCTGGCGCCGGGGCGCGTGGCCGGCGGGTCGAGCGGCGGGAACGCCGCCGCGCTCGTGCTCGGCGCCGCCGACCTCGCGCTCGGCACCGACTCGGGCGGCTCGATCCGGATCCCTGCGGCCTGTTGCGGTGTGGTCGGCTTCAAGCCCACGTACGGCCTCGTCTCGCTGGAGGGCTGCTTCCCGCTCGCACCCAGCTTCGACCACGCGGGCCCGATGGCGCGAGACGTGGCGACGTGCGCGGAGGCGCTTCGTGTGCTGGTACCCGGCTTCGAGTCTCACACGCTCGCGTCGCTCGAAGAGATCGAGATCGGCGTCGCGTGGGTCGCCACGGCCGACCCGCTCGTCCGCGCCCGGGTCGAGGAGGCCGCGGCGCTCTTCCCGCGACGGTGCACAATCGAGCTCCCTGAGCCCGAAGGGGTCGGGCGCCTCTTCATGCACGAGGTCGCGGGTGTTCACGGAGAGCTCTTCGCTGAGAACTCCGACCTCTACGGCGAGGATCTCCGAATCAAGATCGAGCGCTGCCTCGACGTGACGGACTCCGAGGCCGAACGTGCGATCCGCCGCCGCGAGGAGTACCGCGAGGCCGTCGAAGGGGCGCTCGCCGGGATCGATCTCCTCGTCACGCCGACCTTGCCGTGCGTGGCGCCGTCGGTCGGCGCAGGCGGCACGGGAGACCTCGAGGTTCGCGAGCAGCTCATCAGCCGGACCTTCCCGTTCAACGCACTCGGCTGGCCGGCCCTGGCCATGCAGTGCGGCGCTGCCGAGGACGGGCTGCCAGCCTCGGTGCAGCTCGTAGGCCGAACGGGGAACGACGCGCTCGTTCTCGCGGCGGGACGCCTCCTCGAGGCCGCTCTTGCCGACACGCGGGCAGCGAACTGACGCGCGCAGAGGCAAGTAACAACTTGTAACTAGCGCGCCTCGGCGCTCGGAGTTCCCGCAAACGCGCGAGTTTGCGCCCGCGCACCCAGCTTGTAACAACTTGTAACTTGAGTGGATGCGGCTCTAGAGCGGCCCGAAGCACGCACCGCGACGGCTCATAGGAGAGATGCGCCGCGGCCGCAATGCGGCCGCCTTCAGAGATCTTCGCGCGACCGGAGTCCGTGCGAGCGGATTCCGGTCATGCGCAGGCCGGGGCAGGCCATCCCCCGATCGAGGGAAGGCACCACCCGGTGCGATGTCGAAGAGAACAAGCGATGCGTGCGGCTCGCCTTGCCCTCGTCGCCGTGGTTCTCCTCGGCACGTTGCTCACTGCCTCGGCGTCCGCGATGGAGTCGGCGGCGCCCGGTGCACCGAAGGCCCTGCGTGGTTTCGAGCTCCGGCCCAACGAGTCCGTGACGCACACTTTCTCCCGCACGCCCGCATTCGCCTGGAGCCCGGTGCGCGGCGCGTCCTGCTACGAGTTCGAGCTCGCGACGAGCCGAACGTTCGACGGGAGCTCGGTCTTCTGGTCGAACGTGTCCTACGGCGCCGCATCCGGGAAGTTCTGCCGACCCGTCTCTTTCACCGCGCCCGCCGCGGCGAGCGACGACGAAGGGGCCGACAAGGCGGTTCGCACCGTCATCGCTCCGATCAAGATTCCCGCGATGTCGATCAACCTCGTTCTGCCCTGGTTCACGGGCAAGCCGTACGCGCTCTACGCCCACGTCAGGGCGATCACGACCCGCGGCGCAACCGCGTGGAGCAGGCCGTTCGGGTTCAACATGCGCTGGGAGGACACTCCCGTCCCGTTGCCGGCGAAACCGGGGCTCGTCCGCTGGGGCGCCGTCGAAGGGGCTACCGCATACGACGTCTGGTACCCCGACATCCGCAAGGTCGTGCGCACACACACCAACGTGGCAGACCAGCGCGAGTTCTACAGCTTCCACCTCGAGGACAGCTGGTGGCAGCTCGTGCGCTGGAGGGTACGGCCGGTGCGGCAGGTCGTCGGCGCGCTGCCGAACGGGCTCCCCGCAGTGTCCTACGGGCCGTGGAGCCCCACCTACGCGACGACGAACCCGGCGTGGTCAACCGGAAAGTTGCAGGTGCGGTTCGCCGTCTCCGACGAGATCAGCACGGAGTCCAAGGCTGCGGCTCATCAGCTCATGCCGGCGTTCACGTTCACGGGTGACATGGGAAGCGACGGTCGTGAGTACAGGCTCTTCCGCGCTTACGCCTTCACCGACCGCGACTGCGTGAACGTCGTCTTCCGCGGCTCCGTCGTCGGCGGACCAGCCTTCGCGCCACGCATCTCGGGGCCGCTGAAGCTGCCGGCGAACCAGGAGGAGCTCGATGTCGCTCTCGCAGGCGTGCTCCCAAGCGCAAAGACCGAGACTGCGAAGACATTCATGGTCGACGGAAGCCCGCTTGCGACCAACGAGACGATCGGAGAGAGCGGCTCGGTACGCGTCGACCTGCCCGACGTCGATCAGGCTACGACGCGGTACTTCTGGACCGTCGTTCCGGTCGGCATCTATGTGAACGAGGGCGGCACCTTCGAGTACTTCGACGCGGAGTCGCCGCAGGACGCCTGTGAATCGGGACGAATGGCGAGCTTCGGCAAGGAGTCCAAGCCGGCAATCACAACGGCCGGCTCACCGTACGTGTCGGGCCTCTCGCCGAAGGGACGTCTGCTCGCGCAAGCCGGCAAGCAGCCCGTCGTCTACTCGACTCCGCTCGTCGCGTGGAGACCCGTCATCGGCGCAACCGCATACGAGATCCAGTGGTCGCGCACCAAGTACCCCTGGCGGGCACGCGGGTCATCGTTGACGTACTCGACCTCCTCCGTCCTGAAGCTCGGCGCCGGGCTCTGGCACTACCGGGTTCGCGGCCTGAACGCAGCGCAGGTTGGTACTCCCGCGATGACCTGGTCCGCGCCGGTCTCTGTGCGGGTCGTCCGCCCGACCTTCCAGATCGCCGGCGGCTGACTTAGCTGGCGCAAGACCGGAACCCGCTCGCGCGGACTCCGGTCGCGCAAAGATCCCTGAAGGCGGCCGCTCCGCGGCCGCGGCGCTCCTCATCCACACTAATTGCCTCTCCGGGGCACGGTATCGTCGGGACGTGAGTCCCGACCTGGCTCTCGCGCTCCGGCTCGCAGACGCAGCGGACGCAATCTCGCTGCCCTATTTTCGGTCAGGCCTCCCGATCGAGACGAAGCCGGACCTCACGCCCGTCACCGAAGCCGATCGCGCCGTGGAGACCGAGCTGCGCCGGTTGCTAGAAGCCGAGCGCCCGGCCGACGCAGTCCTTGGCGAGGAGCAGGGAGTGACTAGCGCCGGCGGCGACCGGCGCTGGATCCTGGATCCGATCGACGGAACTCGAAGCTACGCGCGCGGGATCCCCACGTGGGCGACGCTCGTGGCGCTCGAGGAACCCGACGACATGCGCCTCGGCGTAGTATCGGCTCCGGCTCTCGGCCGGCGCTGGTGGGCCGAGCGCGGAGCAGGCGCGTTCGCGAACGGCGAGCGGATGAGTGTCTCGACCGTCGCCCGAGTCGAGGATGCGGTGCTCTGCCTTCCGCTCGACGCCAGGCTCAGCGAGATCGCGACGCGCGCCTGGCACGCACGCGGGCTCGGCGATTTCTGGGGGCACATGCTCGTAGCCGAAGGCGCCGTCGACGGTACCGTTGACGGCGCCTTTGGGTTGAGCGAGTGGGACCTCGCCGCAGTGCAGGTGATCGTCGAAGAGGCCGGAGGTCGCTTTTCCGACTTCTCGGGCGCGCGCCGCATCGACAGCGGCACGGCAGTCACGTCCAACGGGCTCCTCCATGACGAGCTTCTGGTCGCACTCGCGACTCCGTAGAACCCCGCATCGACACTGGTAACAGCTGCGGAGGCCGCCGCCCGGGGCTGTGACTACGGTGCGCGAAGTCAATCTCCGGGAGGGTTTACGTGGCCAGCTACCAGGCTTCTCCGCAGCACCGATCGACCACAACGGACCGGGAACCGAGCTCCGGCGTCGCCGTTAAGATCCTTGCGCTCTTCCTCGGGATCGCAGTCGGAGTCCTCGCGATCACCGCCGTCGTTCTCGTGCAGACGGCCGACGACGCGCGCGACGAGGCGAAGGCCGCCGCCGGAACAACCGGCCAGATGGACCACTCTTCGTCGGGGACCGGCGCAGTCAGCCTCCCGCTGGAGAGCTTCGCCGGCAGGACCGGGGAGAACGCCGAGGAGCTGGCAATGGCGCACGCCGCGACCAACGCAGTACTGCCGGCGGTGCCCGCAGGCGACCTCGTGAAAGTGCAGATGACCCTCAAGGACATGGTCGTCGAGATCGCACCCGGCGTGAAGTACAACACCTGGGCGTTCGACGGGCACGGGGCTCCCGGCCCCGTCGTGCACGTGCGCGAGGGGCAGATGGTCGAGATGACATTGACGAACGGCGGCGCGATCCCGCACTCGATCGACTTCCACGCCGCCCGCATCGCCCCGAACGTCGCCTTCCGCGACGTTGCACCAGGGGAGTCGTTCACCTTCCGGTTCCGGGCGAACGATCCGGGCGTCTACATGTACCACTGCGGGACGAAGCCCGTTCTCGCGCACATCGCAAACGGGATGTACGGCGCGATCGTCGTCGACCCGGCGACGCCGCTCCCGAAGGCCGACCGCGAGTACGTGCTGGTCGCAAGCGAGTGGTACTTGAACGGCGACGGGGTCTCCGAGCCGGCGTCACTCAGCCTGGAGAAGGCGCGCGCGATGCAGCCCGACTGGACGACGTTCAACGGCTACGCAAACCAGTACGTCACCCACCCCCTCGTCGCGGACCCCGGCGACACGGTTCGCTTCTACGTCGTCGCCGCCGGGCCGACGCTCGACACCAACTTCCATGTCGTCGGAACGATCTTCGACCGCGCCTGGGTCAATGGCGACATGACCCAGTATCAGCAGGGTGTTCAGACCGTGCTCGTTCCCGCTGGCGGCGGCGCGGTCTTCGACGTAAAGATCGACGACCCGGGCACGTATCCCGTGGTCAGCCATGCCTTCGCCCACGTCGACCTCGGTCAGGTCGGGTTGCTCAAGGTCGGCAACCCAAAGGCGGGCTCGACCCACTGAGACGAGGTGCGCCGCCGGCTTACGGGTCGGCGGCGCGGTCTCTAGGCGACGAGAGCCGAGCGCTTCGCGTCGATGCCCGCGAGGAGTGCGTTGAACGAGTCGGCGAACTTCTGGACACCCTCGGCCTCGAGGGTGTCCACGACGCTCTGGTAGTCGACCCCGGCCTCCGCGAGATCGGCGAGGAGCGCTCCGGCTTCGTCGAGGTCCTCGGTGAGCGTATCGGCGCTGATCCCGTGGTCCTGGAAAGCCGTAATCGTTTCGAACGGCATCGTGTTCACGGTCGACTGCCCGATCAGCTCCTCGACGTAGAGGACGTCACGGTACGCCGGGTTCTTCGTCGACGTGGACGCCCAGAGGCAGCGCTGGGGCGTAGCTCCAGCGGTGGCGAGCGCATTCCAGCGCTCGCCCGAGAAGAGCTCGAGGTAGCGCTGGTAGGCGAGCTTCGCGTTCGCGATGGCGAGCTTCCCTGCGAGATCCTCGCGGCCGAGCTCTGCGAGTCGGCGGTCGCACTCCGTATCCACGCGGGACACGAAGAAGCTCGCGACCGACGCGACACGTGTCGGATCGCCGCCCGCAGCGACGAGTCGCTCTACTCCACGGACGTACGCCTCGGCAACTGCGGCGTGCCGCTCGAGCGAGAAGATCAGCGTCACGTTGATCGCGCGACCGGCTGCGATTGAGTCCTCGATCGCCCCGAGGCCGGGCACGGTCGCCGGGATCTTGACGAAGAGATTGGGGCGGTCGACAAGCTCTGAGAGGCGCGCCGCCTCGTCGTAGGTCCCCTCTCTGTCGTACGCGAGGCCCGGGTCGACCTCGAGTGAGACGTAGCCGTCGAGACGCTGAGTGCGATCCCAGACCGGACGCAGGAGATCGCACGCCCGCCGCACGTCCTCGACCGCCAGTGCGATGAACGCTTCCTTCGGATCGGCATCTCCCGCCAGCTCCTCGCGAAGCTGATCGTCGTACCAAGCTCCAGTGGAGAGCGCCTTCTCGAAGATCGTCGGATTCGAAGTCACGCCAACGACTGCGTCCTCGTCGATCAGCCGAGAGAGCTCACCCGTCTCGAGCATCTCGCGCGAGAGCGAGTCGACCCAGACGCTGACGCCGTGAGTCGAGAGCTCGTGCAGTCGAGAGGTCATGTGCCAACGTTACCGCGCGGAGCACGGCCGTAGAATGGCCCGCGTGACGACGGCCGAGAGAAGGAGAGAGCTGGGGCAGCAATTCCGGGTCGACTCGGTCCGCATGAGCTCGGCGGCCAAATCCGGGCATCCGACCTCTGCGATGTCCGCCGCCGACCTCCTCGCCGTGCTCGTCGACGGGTATCTGCGCTACGACTTCACGGAGCCGAAGAGCCCGGCGAACGACCGTCTGGTGTTCTCGAAGGGGCACGCCTCGACGCTCGTGTACGCGATCTATCGCGCAGCCGGAGTCATCTCCGACGAGGAGATCCTCGACTACCGCAAGCTCGGCAGCCCGCTCGAAGGACACCCGACTCCCGTCCTCCCCTGGGTCGACGTCGCCACCGGCTCGCTCGGCCAGGGCCTGCCCATCGGCGTGGGGATGGCGCTCGCGGCCAAGCACCTCGAGCAGATCGGGAGCCGTGTCTGGGTGCTCTGCGGCGACAGCGAGATGGCGGAGGGATCGATGTGGGAGGCGTTCGAGCACGCTGCCCACTTCGAGCTCGACAACCTCACTGCCATCATCGACGTGAACCGGCTCGGCCAGCGGGGCGAGACGATGGTGGGATGGAACGTCGCCGTCTACGCGGAACGCGCTCAGGCTTTCGGATGGCACTCCGTGATCGTCGACGGCCACGATGTCGAGGCCATCGACAGCGCGTTCGCCGAGGCGGTGGCGACCGCCGAAAAGCCCACCGTGATCGTCGCTCGCACGCTGAAGGGTCAGGGAGTCGCCGCAGTCGCGGACCAAAACGGTTTCCATGGCAAGCCTTTCGACGACCCGGATGCGGCCATCGCCGAGCTCGGCGGACTCCGCGATATCCGGGTCGACGTCGCCAAGCCGGATGGACGTCCGCACCGCACGGCGACGCCCTCGACGCTCGAGCTGCCCCGCTACGACCTCGGCGCAGAGGTTGCTACGCGCAAGGCATACGGTGATGCGCTCAAGGCGCTCGGCGATGCGCGACCCGACGTCGTCGTCCTCGACGGCGAGGTCTCCAACTCGACGTTCTCCGAGCTCTTCGCCAAGGCACATCCCGAGCGGTACTTCGAGATGTACATCGCCGAGCAGCAGCTGGTCGCGGCGGCGGTCGGGCTCCAGGCCGTCGGCTGGCGGCCGTTCGTCTCCACGTTCGCCGCCTTTCTCTCCCGGGCCTACGACTTCGTTCGGATGGCCGCGGTGAGCCGGGCCACTCTCTCGCTCTGCGGCTCTCACGCAGGAGTCTCGATCGGTGAGGACGGTCCCTCGCAGATGGGGCTCGAGGACATTGCCGCGTTCCGCGCGATCCACGGGAGCACCGTCCTGCACCCGTGCGACGCGAACCAGACCGCGCACCTTGTCGCCGCCATGGCCGAAACGGACGGGATCTCGTACCTGCGCACCTTGCGCCCGGCCACGCCTGTCCTCTATGGACCTGACGAAGAGTTCGAGATAGGCGGCAGCCGCGTCCTTCGATCGTCGGACGACGACGAGGTCGCGCTGATCGGCGCGGGGATCACGGTGCACGAGGCGCTCAAGGCGGCCGACCTGCTCGCGGAGGAAGGCATCGCCGCGCGCGTCATCGACCTCTACTCGATCAAGCCCCTCGATTCGGAGACACTCCTCGCCGCGGTCGAGGCAACAGGGGGCCGCCTCGTCACCGTCGAAGACCACTGGCCGGAGGGTGGCCTGGGCGACGCAGTCCTCGCCGCGCTCGCAGACACGGAGGAGCCTCCGCGGGTCGTCAAGCTTGCCGTGCAGGGGATGCCGCGCTCGGGCAAGCCCAAGGAGCTGCTCGCCGCCGCCGGCATCGACGCCGAGCACATCGCCGCGGCCGCCCGCCGACTCGTCGGCGTGCCCTCCGCGCGCATGTCCGGCTAGACGCGTCGCCTACAGCGAGCAGAGCGCGTACGCGGTGACCGTCATCGTCTGCCCGCCACCCAGGGCAGCGAGCGAGACGACGCCGACCGCCGTCCACATGCCGACGGCGGTCGGGTAGGAGGCGACGAGCTGCGCACGTTCCTTTTGCGTAGCGGTCGTCGTCACGAGCGCGCCGCCGCCGAGAAGCACCTTCCCGACCGGGCATGAGGCGGTAGCCGTAACCGTCGTGTTGCGGGGCGCGTTGGCAGCCGATGTCACGGGAGTGCCGACAACGAGCTGCGAACCTGACGGTCCTGCCGGTCCCTGCGGGCCGACCGAGCCTTGCGGGCCGATCGCACCCTGCGGGCCGGGGTCACCT
>JAERMP010000240.1 GCA_016844515.1 Thermoleophilia bacterium
ACCACCTCCGCCGCCTCCGCGAGATCATGACCGGGCCGGGTCTTCGTCACGACTGCGAGGTCGGCGTCCAAGGCCCGGCTGAGGCGACGGGCGAGCTTGACGCGGCCGAGATCGGGAGAGACTGCGGCGAGCGTCGCTCCGTCCCGGGCGAGCTCTCGAAAGTGGGCTGCAAAGAGCGGCAGAGCGGTCATGTGGTCCACCGGAATCCCGAAGAAGCCCTGAATCTGGCCGGCATGCAGGTCCATCGTGAGAAGGCGATCGGCGCCTGCAGCCTCGAGCAGATCCGCCACGAGACGAGCCGAGATCGGCTCCCGCGAGGCCGACTTCTTGTCCTGCCGCGAGTACGGAAACCAGGGCATCACCGCGGTGATCCGGTGCGCCGAGGCGAGACGGGCAGCGTGGATCATGAGCAGGAGCTCCACAAGGTGGTCGTTCACCGGCGGCGAGCACGACTGAACGAGGAATACGTCGGCGCCGCGGATGGACTCACCGAACCGGCAGTACGTCTCACCATTGGCGAACGTCTCGTGCTCGACCGGACCGAGGGCTGTGCCCAGCCGATCAGCAATCTGTTCGGCCAGCCCGCGATTCGAGGTGCCCGAAAAGACGAGAGGCTTCCGGCGCCGCAGCAGCGACCGTACCCCCAAGCGCATGTCAGTAGTGGACGAACTGATCGCGGTCAAAGGCGGCGAAGGGACACTCCTCTCCGCCGGGACACCCGGCTAGATCGTGACAGAGCGCCAGTCGCACGAGCGCTGTCTCGAGGTCACGGACGTCGAGGCGGGCAGCCGCGGCGACAGCAGAAAGCGCCTCTGATCCGGCAGGCCATTGGAGGTGGCAGGCGGCAGCAGCGGCGCGATGGCCGGGCGGCACGTTGGCACCCGGCCACACCCCTCGTAACTCGCGGAGGAACGCCCGAATCGTCACCGGTCCCCAGCCGGGAAGAGCTCCGAGGGCACGCTCGAGCTCGTCGGTGGCAACGATCTGGTCGCCGAGAATGGCGATCCGTCCGTCGTATCGATCGGCGATGGTTTCGGCGAGTGCCAGGAGCCGGGATGCCGTGCGCTCGTCGTAGCGCACATAGCCGCCTTCATCGAGAAGAGCGACAAGCTCCTCATGATCGCGTTCGCCTGCATCGGCGATCGTTCGGACTCCCGCTCGCTCCAGCACGCGGTATGTGCGCATGGCAACGGACGTCGAGATCCGGTTGCCGAACAGCGTCGCGGCAAGCGCCCAACGCTCGATTTCTTCCGCGCCGCGGTCGACGTCGATGCCGAGCTCGAGCGAGAAGCGACCTCCGAGGGTTGCGACGAGGTGCCGCGCGCGGCAGCTCGCGGCGAATCCATACACCCGTCCCCGGCTTCGATGCGTAGAAGACGATGCAAAAACGCTCATCGGCACTCCCTGGACGTATCGCCGTTTCTCGTGAGCGAGTCTTGAGTCTCGCCGGGGACTCGACAAGCGGGGATCCGCTGATCGCGTGTTCGGGGTTTTACGGGCTCTGCCGGCAGCACTTCCGACCGCGCCGGATGCGCCCGAGACGAAGACGGTCCCGCCCGGCACCGGTCTCCCGATCTATCCTTCGCTCCGCCAAGGCCGCGTGTGTGAAGCCGCATCCGTGGCGCTTAGGAGCTCTTCATCGGCTGAGCGGCAGTGTCGACCGCACTGGGCGATGTCACTTACTGCGAATCAGTATTTGCCCCGATGACCAGCTCTGACCTACGCGGCATGCTCGCATGGCTCGGATCTGAAAGGAGGATTGTGTGGACAGAACCGCACAAGCACCCCTCGTCGGCGACATCGTCGTGATCTCGGGTCACCGCGTCGGCGAGCCGGAGCGGACCGGGGAGATTCTCGAGCTGCTCGGCGAGCCGAGTCACCAGCATTTCCGCGTCCGCTGGGACGACGGCCATGAAAGCCTGTTCCATCCGGGCAGTGACGCGACCATCCGGCACTCGACGCATCGCCGGGTATCGCCGAAGGCAAAGCGATGACGACACGTACTGCGCCGGGAAGCCTCGTGCAACAGCTCGAACGGGCGTCCATCGCCTACGAGCTCATCGGCCATCCGCGGACCACGAGCGCGGCCGCCGAGGCCCGCACTCTCGGTCTCGACCCGCGTGAGGTCGCGAAGACCGTCGTGCTGGTGACCCCCGACGGCTTCGTCCGCGCCGTCCTGCCCGCCTCGGAACGCCTCGACCTGGGCAAAGTGCGGACCATTCTCGACACGAAGGACGTTCAACTCGCGACCGAGGAGGTCCTGGCGGGCGCGTATCCGGACTTCGAGCTCGGAGCCGTGCCTCCGCTGACGGGTGGCGACGGCGACCGCGTGCTCGTAGACCGCCGCCTTTGCGAGAACGACTCGGTCGTGCTCGAAGCAGGCACGCACGAGCAGTCGCTCCGGCTGCGGACGGCCGATCTGGTGGAGCTCTCCGGCGCGCGGCTTGCCGATCTGTCCCAGGACTGAGAACCGTGCGAACGAGCCTGCGCGGAGCTACGCTCGGCGCCCGCACCGGGCGGACCAGCGAGCGGAGCCGCCGGCCTCTCACAGATGCGCTCCGAATCGCCATGCTGTGCCCGATCTGGTTCCCCGTGCCGCCTCCCCGCTACGGAGGAATCGAAGGAGTCGTGGCGCTGCTCGCCGAAGGTCTCGGCGACGCCGGCCACGACGTCACCGTCTTCGCCTCCGGGGACTCCGAGACCGACGCGAGGTTGTCTTGGATCTACCGCCGCGCGCCCAGCGAGCGAATCGGAGAGCCGCTTCCCGAGCTCCGCCACGTCCTCGCCTGCTACGAGCGCTCGGAGGAGTTCGACGTCATCAGCGACCACACAGGGCCATTGGCCGCCGCACTCGGACAGCTCAGCGCCGCACCGGTCCTGCACACGGTGCATGGCCCACTCGACGGCGAGCTGGGTGACGCCTACGAGCAGATCGCTCGCGGCGCGCCGCGTCTCGGGCTGATCTCGCTATCTCGCAGCCAGCGTCGACCCCGACTCTCTCTGCCGTGGGTGGCCAACTGCCCGAACGCGATCGACCCGTCGCGATTCCGGTGGAGCCGAGCGCGGGGCGAATACCTGGCCTTCCTCGGCCGGATGGGACGCGAGAAGGGCTGCCACCACGCGATCGCCGTCGCCGAGGAAACCGGGCTCCCGCTCAAGATCGCGGCCAAGTGTCGCGAGCCCGCGGAGCGGGCCTACTTCGCGGAGCAGGTCGAGCCGCATCTCAGCAGGACGATCGAGTACCTCGGCGAGATCGGACACGAGGAGAAGGTCGAGCTCCTGCGAAACGCAAGAGTCACCCTCTTCCCTGTCGACTGGGAAGAGCCATTCGGCCTTGTCATGATCGAGTCCCTGGCGTGCGGCACGCCCGTCATCGCCGCCCGCCGCGGCTCCGTCCCCGAGGTGCTCGAGCACGGCCGCACCGGCATCATCGTCGAGCGTCACGGAGATCTCGCCGCTGCGATCACCGAGGCCGATCGGCGCTACCTCCGTGCTTTCCGGGTCGCCGTCGAAGTGACCAACCAGCCAGTCGCGAGTCGGTAGTTGCCCCACCGACATCCTCGCGACGCTTGTCTCGCTCTCGAGCATGAGCGACAGCTCTCGTAACAGGTTGGATCCAGAGGTCTTCGACCTCCCCGTCGAGAAGATCCGAGACGGGTACTACACCGACGCGTACTTCAGCCACGCGCGGTCGGCGCTGCTCGCCGACGGTCGCCACCCACGGGTGCTGATGCAGGTCTTCCAGAAGAAAGAGGCGGTCCTCGGCGGCATGGACGAGGCGATCGCGATCCTGAAGCTCTGCTCGCACGGGTGGCGCGAACTCGTCGTGCATGCACTCCACGACGGCGACGTGATCGAGCCCTGGGAGACGGTGCTCACGATCGAAGGGGACTACACGCTGTTCGCCCACCTCGAGACCGTCTACCTCGGTGTCCTGGCTCGGCGAACGCTGGTCTCCACGAACGTTCGCCGGGTCGTCGAGGCGGCGAACGGGAAGCAGATCCTCTACTTTCCCGCCCGCCACGACCACCATCGCGTTCAGACGGGCGACGGCTACGCCGCTCACATCGCAGGCGCGATCGGCGTCTCCACTGACGCTCAGGCTTCCTGGTGGGGAGGCCGCGGCATCGGGACCGTCCCGCACGGTCTCATCGCGGCCTATGACGGCGACACGGTGCTTGCCGCGCGCAGATTCGCCACCTGGGCACCCAGTGACCTGAACATCGTCGTCCTGGTCGATTTCGAGAACGACTCTGTGAAGACGTCGCTGGAGGTAGCCCGCGCCCTCGGTCCGCGCTTGTGGGGTGTCCGTCTGGACACGTCGGGCGACCTCGTGGATAAAGCGCTCTGGGACGAGATGGGTGACTTCGACCCGCGCGGCGTCAACGAGCGACTCGTCCGCAAGGTCCGAGATGCGCTCGACGCCGAGGGCTTCCGGGACGTGCGGATCGTCGTCTCGGGTGGATTCACGGTCGAGAAGATCCGCGCGTTCGAGGAGCGCGGTGTCCCGGTCGACGCCTACGGTGTGGGCTCGTCGCTGATCCGCGGTGAGAACGACTTCACGGCCGACGTGGTGATGACCGACGGCAAGCCGCGCGCGAAGGCCGGGCGATGGTTGCGACCAAACCCTCACCTCGAGTTCGTCACCTGATCGCAACTTCCGTACAAACCTCGTACTCGTTGTCGACGCGATCGCCAGAGCTCCGGAGTGTTCGGAGTGCGGCTTTCCCGACACCGTGATCGGGACCGCCACGGATGCCGCGTCCCATTGCAGGTTGGAAGATCGTGTGGGATGAAAGCCCTGATTGTCATCGACATGCTCGAAGACTTCGTGCACGGCGCACTTGCGAACCCGCGCGCCGAGTCGATTCTCGATCGTCTTCGGCGGTTGCTCGCCCACGCACGTTCCGAGGACTGGGTAATCGTCTTCGCGAATGACGCACATGAGCTGGGCGATCCCGAGCTTTCGATCTGGGGTGAGCACGCGATGGCGGGCACGCCGGGCGCGGAAGTCATCCGCGAGCTCGAGCCCCGTCCGAATGGGCGGGAGTTTCGCTGTCCGAAGCGAGCCTACGGCGCTTTCGAAGGCACGGATCTCGACGCACGGTTACGCGCGCTCGGGGTCGACGAGGTCGTTCTCGCCGGCCAGCACACGCACATCTGCGTTCGCCACACGGCGTACGGTGCACTCGTTCGCGGGTACAGGATCACTGTGCCGAGCGACGCAGTCTGCGCGTTCGAGGGAGTC
>JAERMP010000077.1 GCA_016844515.1 Thermoleophilia bacterium
GAACACGTCACTGGCGCCCGGCACCCCGGTCAGTCGCGCGGCGACCATGCCGCCGGTGCACGACTCGGCCGTCGCGAGTGTGAGCCCGCGAGCTCGGCAGAGGTCGAGAACGATCTCGGCGATCGTGCGGTTGCTCTCGCTGAAGAGATGCCTCCCGAGCCGCTCCCGCATGAACCGCACCAGAGCGGACGCGCGCTCCTCCGCACCGGGCTCGACGACGACATCGACGTGGATCTCGAACTCGCGAGCGCAGATCGTGACCTCGACGCCACTCCCGTCGCCGCCGGCGTCAGCGAGCGCCTCCGCGACCGCGGACTCCGGGGTTCCGAAGAAGCGGAGAACCCTGCGCTCCCGTGCCGGCGCACGTTCGAGCACCCGCCGCACAGGCTCGGTCTCGAGGGCGCGCGGCCAGAGCCGGCGGAGCTCTGGTGGCGGTCCGGGGAGCACGACGATGACGCATCCGTCTGCATCGAGGACGACTCCGGGTGCGGTTCCGGCGAGGCCGAGCGACAGAGCGCCATCCGGTAGCGTCGCCTGTTTGCGAACGCCGGTCATGAAGTCCGTATAGGGGCGCCCGAGACGGTCCGCGATCATCCGCGAGACGCCCTCGATCTCCCGCTCGAGCGCTTCGTCCACCGCGAGCGCGCGGCCCGCCACGCGCGCAACGAGCTCGATGGTGCGGTCGTCGTGCGTCGGGCCGAGCCCGCCAGAAACGAGGCACAGATCGGCGGCGAATCCCTGTCGGAAGGCCTGCTCGAGATCCTCTGGCCGGTCGCCGACGATGGTGATCCGCTCGGGCTCGAGGCCGAGCCGTACCGCCTCAGCGGCGAGGAACGGCCCGTTGCGATCGTCGCGCTCGCCACGGACGAGCTCGCTGCCTGTTACGACGATGGCCGCTCGCGGACGCGTCAAGAGGTCGTGCGGGCAATCCGGCGCGGCGTGACGACGAAAGTCGTCCCCACGGGCAGGTCGACCCGGTTGCCGTTGAGGCGCACCGCCACGTTCTGCGGCTCGGCGAGGGCGAGTGAGAGTCGCGCGCCCTCGAACGTCTTCCGCTGGCCTTGCTCGAGCGTCCCGCTGTACAGGAGCGTTCCGGCAGCCGATCCCGCACGAACTTCCATCCACGAGCCGCCGCTGACCGCACGAACGGCGAGCCGGGTCTTTTGCGTTGCGCCCGATGGGTTCTGTTTGATCTGGTTGACGCCTTGCGACGCGAGTCCCGGAACCGTCTCACCCTCCGGTCCACCGAACCTCCAGGCGGCGATGACGAGAGCCGTCGCGACTGCAATGGCGAAGAGCGCGAGGACGGCAATGCGTGACTCACGAACTCCGCGGTCTCGACGCTGAACCGGCACCCGGCGAGAGCGAACTGGCGCGTCTTCTTCACCCACGGCGAAGCGCGTGTTGTACTCGTCGACGAACGGCTGCCCGTCGAGTCCGAGGGCATCCGCGTACGACCGCAGGAAGCCGCGGACGTACGTGGGTGCCGGGAGGATGTCGAAACGTTCGTCTTCGAGCGCCCGGAGGTACTTGGGACGAATCTTCGTCCGCTCCTCGAGCTCGGGGAAGTCGAGATCCTGGCGAAGCCTCGCTTCACGGAGGCTGGATCCGATGTCGAACATGAGCCGGCCATTGTAGACGCTGCCGGCGAGCCGGCCCTTTCATCAACGCAGAGCGACCTCGACGCGCTCGAAACCCCAGATCACGAACGCAGGAGTTCTCCTCGGCTCGGCGGTGAGCTCGAGGCCCGGGCAGCGCTCGACGAGCGCGCCCAGGCTCGCCTCCAGCTCGATGCGAGCGAGCGGCGCGCCGATGCATACATGCATTCCACCACCGAAGCTGATGTGGTCGGCGGCGTTCGAACGGCCGACGTCGAACCCGTCAGGCTCGACGAAGACGCGCGGATCACGGTTCGCCGCGCCGAACAACAGCGCGATCTTCTCGCCGCGTGGGATGAGGACGCCCTCCACCTCGACGCCGTCCTCGAGCACCCAGCGCTCGAAGAGCTGCAGCGGAGGGTCGTACCGAAGGAGCTCCTCGATCGCGGCGGCGGCAGGCACCGACCCGTCGACCAGCCTCTGCCACTGCGCGCGATGCTTCATCAGCGCGTTCAGGCCGTTCCCCAGCGTGTTCACAGTGGCCTCGTGCCCCGCGTTCAGGAGGACGATCACCGTCGACACGATCTCGGCATCGCTCAGTCGCTCGCCGTCGACACGAGCCCCCACGAGGCCGGAGACCAGATCGTCGCGTGGAGACCGCCGACGCTCGGCCATCAGGTCGAGCGCGTAGTCGCGGAACGCTGCGGCCGCCGCGCTCGCCAGGACCGCCTGCTCCTCGGTCGTATCGAGCTCGTACATTTTCACCATGGCGTGCGACCAGTCGAGAAGGTCGCGGTGGTTGTCCAGAGGCACGCCCAGCCACCGGCAGATGAGGCCGATCGAGTAGGGCTGGGCGAAGTCGTAGAGGATGTCCATCGCGCCGCTCTCGACGAACGCGTCGAGGAGCTCGTTGGCGAGGCGCACCGCGGGCTCTCGCATCGCCTCGACGCTCTTCGGCGTGAACGCCGAGGCGACCAGCTTGCGGATGCGCGTGTGATCGGGCGGCTCGAGCCAGAGCAGGCTCCAACGCTCGACGTCCCAGAACGCATGCCACCGCGGATCGAGCGCCTCCGCGTGGAACTCGGCCTCGGTTCCGAGATGACGGAAGTTGCGTCCGAGCCGGCGATCGCGTAGGCAGGCGCGGACGTCGGCGTGGCGCGTTACGAACCAGCGATCGAGCGGCTTGTGATGGAGCACCGGTGTCGACTCGCGAAGCTCGGCGAGCGCCGGGTACGGGTCGGCGAGAAACGCAGGTGCCGTCGGGTCGAAGTCCACCAGCTACTCGCGCGAGCCGACGTACTCGAGGAGCCCGTAGACGCCGAGAGCGACGACACCTGCGGCCGCCATACACAGGCCGGCGATCCCGAGCACGCGGCCGACTGAGGCGACGCCGATGCGCCGATCTCTCCCGAGGGTCAACGATCTCTGCAGACGAGCCCGCTGCGCAAGCGCCAGCGAAACGAGGCCGAGCCCTGCGGCGACCGGAATGGCGAACCCGGCGTGTAGGAGGTCGTACTCGTCGCTGAAGCGAGTCATGTAGATCGCGAGCGGGAGCGTCGCGATCGACGCGAGACCCGTGAGGAGCGAGCCCCACGCGGCACCGTTCCCTGCCCGCGCCACGCTACTGCTTGGTGTACGGACGACCAACAGCGGCCGGCGGGATCGACTTCCCGATCACGCCCGCGACAACAACCAGCGTGATGACGTACGGAAGCATCTGGGCGAGCACATCGATTCCGGCTATGGACTCGCGATAGGTATCTCCGAGCCGGAACGCAAGCGCGGTCGGAAAGCCGAAGAGGCAGGCGGCGCCAAGGGCGCCCAGCGGCCGCCAGTTGGCCACGATCACAACTGCGAGCGCGATGAACCCGCGACCGGCGGTCATCCCCTCGTTGAATGTGCTGACCACCCCCACTGAAAGAAATGCACCCCCTGCCCCCGCCAAGGCTCCCGAGAGGGTCACCGCGGCGTAGCGCACCCCATAGACGCTGATCCCAACTGTGTCCGCCGCACGCGGGTGCTCACCGCAGGAGCGGATCCTGAGGCCGATCGGCGTTTTGAAGATGACGACGTGGGAGATGGCGACGAGCAGGAACCCGATCCAGATCATCAGGCTGAGCCGTCCGAACGCGCCGAACAGGAAGTCCCCGAGCGCGTCCGGCGGAATACTCTCGAGGAAAGGCAGCTTGAGCCGAGGGATCTCCGAGACGCCTGCAGGGATGTTCTCCTTTCCGTAGAGCTGGACGAACGCATACCCCGTGATCCCGACCGCGAGCAGGTTGATCGCCGTTCCCCCGATGATCTGGTCGGCGCGCAGATGGACCGAGAAGAAGGAGTGCACGAGTCCCAACAGCGCGCCCGATGCCATCCCGATGAGCACGCCCGTGATCCACGATCCTGTCGCGTCGGCTCCCCAGATCCCCCAGAAGGCCCCCATGAGCATCATCCCTTCGAGACCGATGTTCACGACGCCGCTTCGCTCGGAAAAGATCCCGCCGACGGCTGCATACACGAGCGGGGTTGCGAACACGAACATGGCCGCGATCAGGCTCGGCCACGTGAAAACGATCTCGAGGTGCTCGACACTCGAGCGCGTGGCGAGATATCCCAGTGCAGCTCCGAGGAAGCCGACGACGACGGAGCTCCAGCCCAGGCGCACCGACCCACGGCGCCAGGCGACGAGACCGATCGCCGCTCCGAGACCTCCGAAGAGCGCCGGCCAGAACGCACTGCGGGCTGAGATTGGCGGCAGAGCGACGTAGAAGGCGAGAGCGCCGAGCAGCAAACCGCAAACCGCGAGGTGGTTGGCAGTGAACGAGCGGGTCCTTACGCGCTCGGCGACCGCGATCATGCACCCCTCCCCGACATGCGCGGCGAGACGAACCGCTTCCTGCGGAGGCTCCAGAGGTACAGGATGAGCAGATCCGCGCCGACGAAGAGCACGACGAGGCCCTGGATCATCAAGCTCAGGTTGCCGGCGAGCGTCGGGTCGAACACCTCGGGGTCGAGGCCTCGCGTCGTGCCGTAGTCGAGTGCTCCGAAGATCAGAGCTCCGAGTCCGACCCCGACCGCTGTGGAGCGTCCGAGGAGCGCCACCGCGATGCCCACGAACCCGACGGCGGACGCCTGGACGTCAAGGACGCCGGCGTCGTATTTCCAGCCGAAGATGTCGGTCCCGGCTGCGAGCCCGGCGAATGAGCCGGATATGGCCATCGCGAGGAAGAAGTTCTTCTTCACGCTGATCCCGCCGTACGCCGCAGCCTCCGGGTTGAAGCCGACCGCTCGCACTTCGTAGCCGAGTGTCGTCCGGTTCAGCACCACCCAGAAGACGACGAGCGCAGCGATTGCCAGGAAGAAGCCGTAGTGCAGAGCCTGGAGCCCTTCGTCGCCCCAGAGGATGGGGATGATGGCGCCGGACGTCTCAGAAACGTCGTCCGAGCTCGGCACGGACTCCTGCCCCGGTGTCCTGTTCTGGAGAGGACCTCCCTGGCCGAAGCAGTAGCTCGCGAACCAGAGCGCGATCCAGTTGAGCATGATCGTCGTGATCACCTCGTGGGCACCGACCGTGGCCTTGAGGATCCCGGCTATCCCCGCCCAGATCGCCCCGGCGAGCGCCGCGAGCACGATGCCGACGACGACGTGGAGACCGTTCGGCAGGGAGTTCCCCCAGTACGCGCCCACCCAGACGGCGACGACTATTCCTATGGTGTACTGGCCCTGGCCCCCGATGTTGAAGAGGCCGCAGCGGAAGGCGAAGGCGACCGCCAGCCCGGTGAAGATGAAGGTGGTCGTGCGCAGGAGCGTCTGCGTGAAGTTGAACGTCGTGAGCTCGAGGACGTCCGTATTTCCAAAGTCGTCCCAGAACCAGTTGAGGCCGGCGCCGTCGAGGATCCCGAGGTAGGCGTCGAGTGGGTTGTGACCAGAGGCCGCGATCACCAGTCCGCCCATGAAGAACGCGAAGATGGCCGTGAGGATCGGTGGAAGGACCCCTCCGGCGCGCTGCCGTAGCCTCAACCTCCCCGCAGTTGTGGTCGGCTCGCCTTCCTCGGGCGCCGGAGGCGGCTGAGGCTCGGTCACGCGACCTCCTCTCGCTTCCCGCCGAGCATCTCGACGCCGATCTCGTCTTCCGTGATCCCGGCTTCATGTTCTCCGACGATCTCACCCTCATAGAGCACGAGGATGCGGTCCGCGAGCGAGAGCACCTCCTCGAGCTCGAGAGAGACGAGCAGGACGGCCCGACCGGTGTCGCGTTCCTCGACCAGGCGGCGGTGGAGGTACTCGATCGCCCCCACGTCGAGCCCGCGTGTCGGTTGCGCCGCAATCAGCACCTTCGGGTCGCGATCGACCTCGCGGGCAACGACGAGCTTCTGCTGGTTACCGCCCGAGAGATTCCTCGCACGTGTCTGCGGGTCACCGCCGCGCACGTCGAAGTCCTTGATCAGGCGGCGCGTGCGCTCGGCTAGAACCTTCGGGAAGAGCCATCCGAAGCGCGAGTCGGGCGGGTAGCGGAAGTCGTGGAGCGCGACGTTCTCCGCCAGCGTGAAGTCGAGCACCATGCCGTAGCGCTGGCGATCCTCGGGAATGTGCCCGACCCCTGCTTCGAGCATCGCACGTGCGCTCGCGTTCAGCGGCATCTCCCGTCCGGCGACGATGATCTTCCCGCTCTCCCGACCTCGCAGGCCGGTGATTGCCTCGATCAGCTCAGTCTGGCCGTTTCCGTCGACGCCGGCGATCCCGACGATCTCGCCTGCACGCACCTGGAGCGTGACCTCGCGTACCTTCTCGAGCCCGCGGTCGTCTCGCACACTGACGTTTCTGAGCTCGAGGACGGTCTCTCCTGGCGTAGCCGGGGGCTTCTCAACCCGGAGGAGCACCTCGCGACCCACCATGCTCCGAGCCAACCCTTCTTCTGTCGCTCCCTCTCGGGGAACGGTATCGATCTTCTTGCCCCGCCGAAGAACGGTGATCCGGTCGGCGATCTCGAGCACCTCGTTCAACTTGTGGCTGATGAAGATGATCGACATCCCTTCCCGCTGGAGGGTCTTGAGGATTCCAAATAGCTCGGTCGCCTCCTGCGGAGTCAGCACCGCGGTGGGCTCGTCGAGGATGAGGATGTCCGCGCGACGGTACAGGGCTTTCAGGATCTCGACCCGCTGCTGCTGGCCCACGGTGATGTCCTCGATCCGCGCGTCGGGGTCGATGGCGAAGCCGAACTGTTCCGCGAGCTCTCGAACCTGACGACGTGCTTCGTCGTAGTCGAGAAAGGCGCCAGCCTTTGTCGGCTCGGTCGCGAGCACGATGTTCTCGGCGACGGTCATCACCGGAATCAGCATGAAGTGCTGATGCACCATGCCTAGACCGCTCTCGATCGCGTCCTTGGCCGAGTGGAAGGTGACCGGCTTTCCTCCGACCCTGATCTCACCTGCGTCGGGCCGATACAGGCCGTAGAGGATGTTCATCAGCGTCGACTTCCCGGCGCCGTTCTCGCCGAGGAGCGCATGCACCTCGCCCCGCTGGAGGTCGAAGTCGACGTTGTCGTTCGCCAGGATGCCCGGGAACTGCTTCACAATCCCGCGCATCTCGAGGACGGTCGCCTGGCTCACTGCGCGGGGATTCTATGCCTACGACAAGCCGCGAGAAGCACGAGGGGCGGGCTAATGCCCGCCCCTCGAAGCTCGTGCTCCTCTCGCGTTAGAGACCGGTCGGCGGCTTGACCTTGCCGTTGATGATCAGCTGCTTCAGCTTGAGCGTGCTCGCGACGATCGACTTCGGGACCGCCGGGTTGATCCTGCCAAGATCCATCCCGCCGTTCTCGAGGTCGAAGTTCAGGTTGCCCTCGCCGAGCGGAGAGCCCAACTGGACGGCCTTGATGAAGTTGAAGACACCCGTGTCGACACGTTTCACACCACTCGTTAGGACGCGCTTCGCGTCACGGTACTGGTCCTTGTCCACGCCGATGCCCCAGATGCCGGCCTCGTCCGCGGCCTTCAACGTGCCGAGACCGCAGCCACCCGCGACCTGGAAGAGCACCTTCGCACCCTGCGCGATCAAGTTCTCGGCGATAGCTTTGCACTTGTCGGAAGCGACGAAGTCCTGGGAGTAGCCAACCAGGACCTTGATCCCCTTGTTCGCACGCTTCGCGCAGAACTGGTAGCCCGCGATCCAGATGTCGACCGGCGGGATCTTTACCCCGCCGACGGCGCCGATCACCTGCGCGCCCCCCGCTCGCTTCGTCATGAGAGCGGCCATGTGACCGACGAGGCACCCCGACTGATGCGCTGCGTACGTTAGCCCGGTGACGTTCTTCACGAGCAGCTTGCCCTTTGCGTTCGAGAAGGGCGGTATCTGCACCGGGTAGTCGGTGATCGCGAACTCCCGAGTCTTGCCTTGCTTACTAAGAGCAATCTTCGCGCAGTCGTTCGCCATTAGGAACCCGGCACAGACGATCGCGCCCGCGCCGCGGCGGACGGCCGTCGTCAGGTTCGGGATGTAGTCGGCGTCAGACCTCGACTCGAGCGGGAGCGTTTTTACGCCAAGCACAGCCTTGGCGCGGTTCAGACCCTCGAGCTGGGACTGGTTGAACGACTTGTCGTTGAAGCGCCCGATGTCGCTGATGACAGATGCCAGCAACGGCGTCTGCTGCGATGACGCCGTGCCGGCGCCGGCAAGTGCTGTTACTGCCACCATCGCGGCAATCGTCACTGCAAGCGCAGCGACTGTCTTTCTGCGTACTTTCACGTGCCCTCCTCGTTCGGTTTTTGCGTACCCGCGTATCTAACGGGCGATGCTAACCCGAAGTTGGGGGCTGTGCTAGTCGAAGCGCGCTTTCTTACGAGCGCTGCGACGCGCTCTGAAGGTCTACTTCGGAGACGAGGACGCGGCGTGGCTTCGACCCCTCGTACCCGGAGATGATCCCGCGGCGCTCGAGCATGTCGATCAGGCGGCCCGCACGCGTGTATCCGACCCGGAGCCGGCGCTGGAGGAGAGAGACCGACGCAGTCTGCGTCTGCACCACGATCTCGATCGCCCGGTCGAGCAGCAGATCCTCGTCGGGGTCGAAGTCGCCGTCTTCCTCCCCCTCCTCGTACGCCGCTTCAGGCGCTTCGAGCAGCGACTTGTCGAGCTCCTGGCCGCGCTGCGAGCGGCACTGCTCGACGACGAGCGCAACCTCCTCCTCGGTGACATATGCACCTTGAAGCCGCTGCAAGCGTGACGTGCCCAGCGGCTTGAAGAGCATGTCGCCCTGCC
>JAERMP010000241.1 GCA_016844515.1 Thermoleophilia bacterium
GCCATCGAGGCCTCGCGGACCAGGAGCCACATGCCCGCGCGCAGGCGCTCGCGTCCCTCCTCCACGGTCAGCGCCTCATGGTCGGAGTAGATCCCGGCCGCTGCGTACGCCTGCAACTCCCGCCCCAGTACTCCGGGAACGTGACCGTCCACGTGTCGAGCCCCATCGAGTCCGAGCTTCTCGAGCTCTGAGTCTGAGCCTGCTATGACGCCCGGGAAGTTCATCATCTCGGCGAGCCCGAGCACGCGCCGCCGGCGCATGAGCGACTCGAGATCTCCTGGCGTCAAGGCGCGACGCGGCGACTCGAACGGAGATGCGGGCACGCACGACGGTGCCATGAAGAAGACGTCGAGCTGGAGATCCGCGGTCGCGTCGAGCAGCCAGTGCACGCCGTCGACGCCGAGCACGTTCGCGATCTCGTGTGGATCGGCCACGACTGCTGTCGTTCCGAGCGGCAGCACGAGGCGGGCGAACTCGTCGACCATGAGCTTCACCGACTCGAGGTGCATGTGCGCGTCGATGAACCCGGGGACGACGAAGTGTCCCGACGCGTCCAGAGTCTCGTGCCCGTCGTACCGACCGAGCCCCGCCACGACCCCGTCCGCGATCGCGATGTCGACGTCCAGCCACTCCTTCGTGAAAACGGAGAGCACGCGACCACCCCGGACGACGAGGTCGGCTGGCTCGTCTCCACGGGCGACCGCCAGGCGGCGCTGGAGCGTCTTCATAGCGGCAGAGCCTAATACCGCGAGAGCGTCGATCTCTCGCCGCTCGTCGCATTCTGCGCTGTCGTATAGTCGCCCCGTCAGTCGGCAGGCCGGACAGGAGGAGCAGATGAGAAGGAAGTATGTAGCGGCAGGGCTCGCGCTCGCGCTCGTTGCGACAGGGCTCGTGCTCGCAGCGGCAGTCTCGGCGAAGCCCGAGCAGGAGCCCTACAAGGTGGCGTTTCTCTATCCCGCACCGCACAACGACGGTGGCTGGGCGCAGGCGCACGATGACGGACGCCTGTACCTCGAGAAGAAGCTGGGCGGCAAGGTTCAAACGACGTACAAGGAGAACATCTTCTCGAACGCGCAGGTACCGCAAATCGTCGCCGGACTCGTGCGTCAGGGCTACCAGATGATCTTCGGGGCGTCATTCGGCATGTTCGAGAACGGCGTCAACGGTCAGCTGTACAAGAAGTACCCCGACGTTCTCTTCGAGCAGGCGACCGGACTGCAGATCAAGAAGAACCAGTCCGAGTACTTCGGCGCCGGCGAGGACACGATCTACCTCTCGGGCATGGCTGCAGGCGCCGCGACCAAGAAGGGTGTGATCGGCTACATCGTCCCGTTCGGGATACCGGAGGTTGTTCGCCACATCAACGCCTTTGCGCTTGGCGCCCAGGTCACGCACCCAGGCGCGAAGGTAAGGCTGATCTGGACCAATGCGTGGTTCTCGCCGCCGAAGGAGACCGCTGCAGCGGCGAACCTCATTTCCGCCGGTGCGGACGTGCTGGGCCAGAACGTCGACAGCCCGGCTGCGGGCGTCTACGCGGAGAAGAAGGGCATTCCGTGGGTCGGCTACGACTCGAACGCGCAGAAGTCCGCGCCGACGCAGTGGCTCACGGCGGCCATCTACAACTGGGGGCCGTACTACCTCAGTCGTGTCAAAGCGGCGATGAACGGCACGTGGAAGTCTGGTTTCTACTACGGCTCGATCAATGACGGCTTCACCAGCCTCGCGCCGTACGGGCCGAAGGTGACCGCGAAGACGAAGGCGCAGATCGCGGCAAAGCAGAAGGCGATCGTCTCGGGCAAGTTCAGCGTCTTCCAGGGGCCACTCTATGATCAGAAGGGCAAGCTCATGGTGCCCGCCGGCAAGCGGCTCAAGCTGATCGCAGACCTCTACACGATGCAGTGGCTCGTCAAGGGTGTGCTCGGGAAAGTCTCGAAGGTCTACCCGCCGGGCTAGACATGGGGGAGCCGACCCCCGTCGGAGAAGTAAACGGGAGAGGCGCTGGGTCACCCGGCGCCTCTTCGGTTCCGGCCGTGCGCATGGCCGGTATCACCAAGCGTTTTCCGGGAGTCCTGGCGAACGACGATGTCAGCTTCGAGGTGGCCGTTGGGGAAGTGCACGCGCTGCTCGGGGAAAACGGCGCGGGCAAGACGACCCTGTCGAACATCCTCACAGGGCTCTACCGGCCCGACGGGGGTCAGATCGACCTCTACGGGGAGCCAGTGCACTTCCATTCGCCCCGTGACGCGCTTGACGCCGGCATCGGAATGGTTCATCAGCACTTTCGGCTCGTCGAAACGCTGACGGTTGCGGAGAACCTCGTGCTGGGATCGCACACGCCGCGCTTCTGGCTCAGCAGGAGAGCGGGCCTGCGCCAGGTCCGGGAGATCTCGGAGGCGCTCCACATGCCCGTCGATCCGGACGCGCGCATCTGGCAGCTCTCCGTCGGCGAACAGCAGCGTGTCGAGATCATCAAGGCCGTGTTTCGCGGCTCTCGGGTGCTCATCCTCGACGAGCCGACCGCCGTCCTCACTCCGCAGGAGGCGTCGCAGCTCTTCACGACTCTCAGAGTCATGGCCACCGAAGGGCACGCGGTCATCCTCATCACTCACAAGCTGCACGAGGTGATGGCCGTTGCAGATCGGATCACCGTGCTTCGCGGCGGTAGATCGGTCGCGACGCTTCCGGTGTCCGAGGCCACGCCGCGCTTCCTGGCCGCACTAATGGTCGGGCGCGAGGTGGACCTCGGCCGTACGTACGAGCGCGCCGAGAAGTCGGAAAACGAAGTCGTTCTCTACCTCGAGGGCGTGCGGACGCCCGGCGATCGCGGGGGCGAGGCGCTCAAAGGCGTTTCCCTCGCCCTGCGCGCCGGGGAGATCGTCGCTGTTGCCGGAGTCGCCGGGAACGGGCAGCGCGAGCTGGCGGAGACGATCTCCGGCATGCGCGCGCCTTCAGCGGGGACGATTCGGGTCGGCGCGCGCGAGCTCCGCCCTGGCGATCCGCGCGATGCCATCAAGGCCGGTGTGGCTCACATACCCGAGGACCGGCTCGGGACCGGTCTCGCGCCGAGCCTGAGCATCTCCCGCAACGCGGCGTTCAAGACGTACCGGACGGCACCGATCTCGTGGGGACCGTTCCTCGCAATGAAGCGCATGGGCGAGCTGGCCCGGTCGCTCATCCAGCGCTACGACGTCAAGGCACCCGGGCCCGACACGCCTGCGCGGAACCTGTCCGGCGGAAACCTGCAGAAGCTCATGCTCGGGCGCGAGTTCCACGGAGACCCGAAGGTCCTCATCGCCGCTCAGCCGACACGAGGACTGGACGTCGGCGCGATCGAGGCGGTGCACGGATTCCTGCGACAGGCGGCTACGGATGGCGTCGCCGTTCTACTGATCAGCGAGGACCTCGACGAGATCCTTGCGCTCGCCGACCGGGTAGTCGTCATGTACGAAGGCGCGATCGTTGGCGAGCTCTTTCGCGATCATGGCCGTGATCCTCGCCGTGACCGGGCACGCCCCGGGGCATACCTATCGGCAGATGCTCGAGGCGGGCTTCACGGGCAACGGTGCCTTCTCCGCGACGTTCATCTCGGCGACCCCGATTCTGTTCACCGGCTTGGCTGCAGCTGCGGCGTTCCGCATGCAGCTCTTCAACATCGGCGCGGAGGGACAGCTCTATCTGGGAGCGGTGGGAGCGTCCTGGATCGCGCTGCAGCTGGGCGAGCGCGGTCTCGGCTCGACTCCGCTGTATGTCGTCGCGATGTGCATCGCGGCCGGAGTGATGGGCGCGCTGTGGGCGCTGATTCCGGGAGTGCTCCGTGCCTTTGCCAATACGAACGAGATCATCACGTCGCTGATGCTCAACTACGTGGCGGGCTTCCTGATCACGTATCTGATCTTCGACAGCTCCTCCTACTGGCGGGACGTATCGACGCTCCAGGCTCAGTCGTTTCCCCAGGGGAAGCCGATGCCGGCGGGTGCTGAGTGGCCGACGTTCGGGTCGAGCGTCGTCGTTCCCCTCGGCTTCCTGATCGGGCTCGGCGTGGCGGCGTCGTTGTGGATGCTCTATTCGCGCACCCGGTTCGGTTTCGAGGTGAGCGTGATCGCGGACTCACCACGTGCAGCGCGCTACGCCGGCATGCGAACGCGTCGGAAGATCCTCGCGGTGATGGCGATCTCAGGTGGTATCGCCGGTATCGGCGGCGCCAGCCAGATCGGCGATTTCACGTACACGCTCGACCCGACCGGTCTCCAGGGCGCCGCGTTCGGCTACACGGGGATCGTCGTCGCTGCGCTCGCACGTTACAACCCGTTCGCGGTCTGTCTGGTGGCGGTGCTCCTCGGCGGGCTCCAGAACGCCGGCTTCACGCTCCAAGGGCCCGACTTTCCCTCCGGGCTCGTGGGCGTAATGCAGGGGATCATCCTCTTCTGCGCTCTCGGCGGAGAGCTTCTCATTCGCTACCGCGTGACCATCAGCCGTCGCGCGAGGACGCAAGCCGACGCCGGTCCGGCTGCGGAGCCCGCGCGATGAGCGTCAACGACAGCCTGGTAGTCGTCGTCCTCGCGCAAGCTGTCCTGTACGGGACACCTCTCCTCTACGCGGCTCTCGGCGAGCTGCTCGCCGAGCGATCGGGAGTGCTGAACCTCGGCGTCGAGGGGATGATGCTCTTCGGGGCCGCGGTCGGATACTGGGTCACACAGACCGTGCATGGTGCAGACGCCCCGGTGCTCGTCTTGGCCGTGGCGGGCGCGGGGTTGTCCGGAGCCGCAATGGCGGCAATCCACGCATTCCTCACAATCACGCTCCGGGCCAGCCAGATCGTCTCCGGACTTGCCCTTACGATCTTCGCCGGCGGTCTCGGGCTTTCGGCCTATTTCGGTACTGAGCTCGACCTTGCGAGCCTTCCCGTGACCCATCAGTTCGCATCGCTCGACGTGCTCGGGCTCGCGGACCTCCCGGTGGTCGGGCCGATCCTCTTCGACCAATCGGCGCTGGTCTACGCGTCATGGGTGCTGACTCTCGTCGTTGCCCTGTACCTGGGGCGGACTCGCTGGGGGCTGAACGTGCGTGCGGTCGGCGAGGCGCCGGCGTCGGCGGACGCGATGGGGATCAACGTGACCCTCTATCGCTACGTTCACGTGCTCGTCGGAGGAGCCCTCGCGGGCATCGGCGGCGCGTGCTTCAGCCTGTCCATCATCCCAAACTGGTTCGCGGGCGACTCGCTCGTCAACGGGGCGGGGTGGATTGCGATCGCGCTGGTTATCTTCGCGTTCTGGCGTCCTGGGCTCTGTCTTGTGGGCGCGTACCTGTTCGGCGGCCTATCGGCGCTTCCGGCGGCACTCCAGGCTCACGGCGTGACGATCGCGCCCGAGATCCTCTACTCGCTCCCCTACGTCATGACGATCGTCGTGCTCGTCGTCGTGTCGACGAGTCTCGCGAAGCGCCGGCTCGGTGCGCCTGCCGCTCTCGGCATTCCCTATGTGCGCGAAGAGCGGTAGAACACGACGGACATGGACGTTCTGACTCCTCGCTCCCTCGACGAGGCCCTTCGGCTGAAGGCCGAGAACCCCGGTGCGCTCCCGATCCAAGGGGGCACTGACGTGATGGTCGCGCTCAACTTCGATCGCGCGCGGCCGGATGTTCTGCTCAACCTCGGCGAGATAGCCGAGCTGCGTTCGTGGTCGCGTGAAAACGGCACGTTTCGGCTCGGGTCGGGGCTCACCTACACAGACGTGATGACCGGTCCGCCTGCCGAGGCGATGCCCGCACTCGTCGAGGCGTCTCGCACGGTGGGATCGCCGCAGATCCGCAACCGCGGCACGATCGGAGGCAATCTCGGGACGGCCTCGCCCGCGGGCGACGCGCTGCCGCCACTTCTCATCGAGGGCGCCGCAGTCGAGCTCGCCAGTGCGCGGGGAATGAGACGGCTTCCCGTCACAGAGTTCCTCGTCGGCCCGAAGCGCAATGCCCTCGCGGAAGACGAGCTGATTGTCGGGGTGCTCGTGGAGCCCAGCCGTCAGCCCCAGACGTTCATGAAGGTCGGTCCACGCAATGCAATGGTCATAGCCGTCTGCTCGCTGGCGCTCGTCGCCGATCGCGAGCGAGGGGAGCTGCGGGCGTCGTTCGGGTCGGCGGGTTCGGTCACCGGCCTCGTCACGTGCCCGATCGACGCGGCGGAGTCGTTCCCCGACGCAGTGGCTACCGCGGCCACCCCGATCGACGACATCCGAGGCACCGCCGCCTATCGCCGGCACGCGCTCCGCGTCCTCACGCATCGCGCGCTCGAGAGGTGCCTCGCGTGACGGCGCCTTGTAACAGACTGTTACAAGGGTCGCGGGAGCTTCGATCGTGAGGATCTCGGTCACCGTGAACGGCGAGCGGCTCGAGACCGACGTCTGGGCCGGCGAGAGCCTGCTCACGACCCTGCGCGACCGGCTCGCACTCCCCGGGTCGAAGAACGC
>JAERMP010000242.1 GCA_016844515.1 Thermoleophilia bacterium
CGCCAGAGCAGGTCGGCGTTCGGGATCAGGAACCCCAGGCACACAGCGGGTAGAGCTGGCAGCCCAGCGATGTCCTCCCACGACCACACGAGCATGAGCGTGCCGGCGAGGAAGCCCGTCATTCCGACCCACGTCCAGGTAACACGAAGTGCGAAGCGGTCGGCCGCGGCGAGAAAGAGCGCGAAGAACAGTATGTCGGGCGGGCCGATGTTGACCGTTGCGGTCTCGCCCGGATTCGGGAATGCGACGGATATCCGTTCGAAAAGCCCGGGCCGCTGCTCGACGACGTACTCGGTCGGGCCGGCCGCGACGGACCAGATGTCCACCCACGGCACGAGCACTGCAACGAGTGTGATCCACCACAGCTCCTCGAAGAGCGTGAGGAACCAGAACCCGACGAGGGCGTAGCAGGCGAGCTTCGCGACGTTGGCGGCTGAGTCGACGTCGAGCAGCGTGAGAGTCAGTGCGGCGCCACCGGCAACGGCCGCGGTGGCGAGAAGGACCCGGTTGCGGGCTCGGGCGAGCGGAAGCGCGATCCAGATCGCGGCCGCGAAGGCCGGAAAGACAACAGCGCTGTGGAAGACGACGTCGAGGCCCGAAGGAAGTCCGGGCAGGTGCTCTGCGCCGGCGCCGTAGGCAATGAGCGCGACGAGGAGCGCCGCGAGCGCTGCGGCTCGCCGTCGCGTCAGCTTGTGGCTGAACTGCGGTAAGGGCTTGACGTCCATCTGCGCGGTGCGGCCGCGGAGCGGCCGCCTTCAGGGGCTCTTGCGCGAACGGAATCCGCGCTCGCGGATTCCGTTCTTGCGCACTAGTAAGGGGGCTGTTCTGCCCACCAGGGGCCGAGTGCTTTGAAGGCGTTCCAGAACGCGGTCTTCGCCGACTGCTCGTCGAGGGACTCGTCGATGTCCGGAGTGACGAGTGCGTCGATGGTTCCAGTGAAGCGCTGCAGGGCACCGAGCGTGGCCGCGTCTATGGCATCGGACAGGGGGAAGCGAAGGTCGTTGACGAACGCGACCGTGCGCTCGCCCATCGCCACCACGAGCTTCGGCTGGACGATGTAAAGCTCCCGTGTCAGCCAGGACGCGGCGTCCTCCGCGTCTTCCGTGCCGAACTTCAGGCAGTTCGTCCCGTAGACGGCGAGGGGGTCGACATGGAGTCGCTGCAGCGACTTCAACACGGCTTGGCCTGCTCGGCCGAAGAACGCGACGCCTTCCTGGATCTCCGAGGGCTGGGGCGTGAACTTCAGGAGAAAGACGTCGGCTAGCGGATGGCCTGATCCGAGCACTGGAACCCTGAGCTCGTCGCCTGCGCGCGCGAGCTCGTCACCGAGCTCGTTGATCTCGGAGATGGCCTTCTTGAGGTAGCGCTCGTAGATCTCGTCGGTGGGTACGGCCGCGGGCACGGAGTCCCAAGCACCTTCTCTCTCAGAGAACCTTTTCCTTGACTTGCGCGACCCACTTGAGCGATTGGAGGTAGGCGAGCGACTTCGGTCGGCGCAGGATCTCGGCTGTGCGAAGGGAGAGGAGGAACTCCTCTGGGCCTTCGAATCGCCTCATGCGCACCGCTCCCGTTCCGACACCTTGGAGCACGTGAGCGTCCGAACCCGCGCCCTGCAGCAGCCGGTACTTCTGAGCGAAGCGCAGCGCCTCGTCGTTGAACGAGTCGCGGAGGAGTCGCGCATTGAACACCTCGAACACGTCGATCTCGGCGAGGTGGCGGTGCAGGGTTGCCGGGTCGGGAATGGCGTGGAGGCGGTCGAACGGGTGCGGGACGTAGACGAGGCCGCCCTGGTCGCGGATCGCCTCGATGGTCTCCGAGAAGGACATCCCGCGCGGGATGTCCTCGGTGAGGAACAGGCCGATGACCTCGCCCTGGTTGTCGGTCTTGATCTCCTCGCCGGGGATCACGATGAGCTCTCGTTTGCGCGCGAGCTCCACTGCTTCGCGGGCGCCGCCGAATGCGTTGTGGTCCGTGATCGCGATTCCGCCCAAGCCGATCCGCTCGGCGTGGTCGAGCAGGTCGGCCGCAGGTGTCGAGCAGTCGTGTGACCACTCCGTGTGCATGTGGAGATCGACCGCGAGCCAGTCGCGATCCGCGAGCGGGTCGTCCTCGGTCCTGGAGGCCACGCGATCCCGTCGCTTCCGAACGAGGTGTCTATAGACGGCGTCGAGCTCGGCGGCGACGCGGCCGAAGCTTTGCTGCTCCGCCCGCGCCCTCTCCTCGGCTCCGATCCGCGCGCGGGCCGCCACGTCGACGACCAGCCTCTGCACCTCCTGTGCCACCGCATCGGCTGGCTCTGCCGGAACGATCGCAAGCCCGCACGCTGCTGCCTCGAGGTGGAGACGCTCCTCGCCCGATGGCGCAGGGACGAAGATCGCCGCGTCGGAAAGCGCGGCGGCGCGCTGATCCATACGGCGCGCCGACCGCACGTGCGCCCGACCACGGACCGTACGCGGGATCGTTGGACGAAAGCCGAGCGGTTTCGTATGCAGAAGTGTGAGCTCCCAATCGGGGAGCTCACGAATGAGGCTGAGTAGCGCTCGTGTGACCGGGCGCCCGGCTGACTCGAGCTCGCCGACGATCACGTTGCGCTTGGTCGTGGGCCGGAAGAACGTTGCGTCCACGCCCAAGGGAACAAGGCGATAGTCACCCTCGAAACGATCGGCGGCGGCGAGTGCCGTTTGCTCCGAGGTCGCGAGAAGGGCGTCGATTCGGATACGGAGCCGATCCCGCCGCGAGCGACGAGCGGGGTACCCCAACCGCTCGGGTGAGAAAAAGGTCGCCGCCGTGAGCGCGCGCGTCGACGTCAACGCGAGGTACGAGAGGCTCGGGAGTCCGGGTTCGAACCCGTGGACGACGTCGAAGTGCCCACTGCTCAGTGCCAATCGCAGGTTCGCACGGACGGCGACCGGCACGCCCATGTGCGTCCGACGCGAGAGCGGGATCGAGGGGCCGATCGCGATCACCTCTGCATCGACGCCGCGCTGGAGGGCGCGACGGCCGGCGAGAAGATCGCGCGCTCGCGAAGACGGCGCGAGCACGGTCACCTCGTGACCGAGCGTTCGGAGTGCCGCGGCGGCGCCGGCGACGTGCGCGTTGACCTCGTGCGGCTGCGACCACGCAAACGGCGTGACGAAGCAGATACGGAGGCCCACGGTCGAGCGAGTGTAGACCCATAGTGCGCAAGAGCAGAATCCGCGAGCGCGGATTCCGGTCGCTGGTTGATGCTGGGAGAACCTCCCGGTTCCCCCAAGCCCCCTCCCCTGGTCCGCTCCGCGGACAAGGCGCTCCGCGCCTTCCCTAAAGGCGGCCGCTTTCGCGGCCGCGGCGTTGCTTGTACCTTGCTGCGATGACCGAAGTGACGATCAAGGCCCGCGCGAACGGGCCGTACAAGGTGGAGGGTCCGGTGCGCGTGTTCGACGCGGACGGAGACGAGTTCGTTCTCCCGGAAGGGAGCCAGGCGGGTCGGGTTCGTCTCGGACGACTCGGCGCCGCGCCTGATGCCGTAGGGGCGAGGCTTGCCTCGCCCTTCGAGCGACAGCTCAGAGTTCAGGGCGACGCAAGCGTCGCCCCTACGGACGGCGCCGGAGCACCAGGCGCTCGCCTGCGGTCGGGTTCTCGGCGGGAACCCCCTCCACCGGGTTACGTGACGCAACGAGCTCGACCCCATCGAGCTCGGCCAGGATTCGCACGGCGGCTTCGTCGGCGCCCACACTCGAGAAGCGCTGGAGGATCGGGACGAGGAAGTAGGCCAGACCGGCGAGGATCCACAGAACCGCGAGCGCCTTGATGAACGTCTCGCTGTCGGGCTCGGTCCAGATCCCGAACACGCTCACCGCAACTGCGAGCCCGGCGAGCGCTCCGGCGACTGTAGCGAGGCGGACGAGCCCGGGCCGTCGGGCGAGGAGAAGGCCCGTCGCTGCGATGAGCCCGGCGAGAAGAACGAGAACGGCCGACCACGCGAGCTTGTCCGCGGTGTCGTTGCCACCGCCTTCGAAGGCGAACGACCAGATCGCCCAGACGACGAGCGCGAGGCACACGGGTGCGGCGCCGGCCACGATCCAGCCGAGGAGCCGAGCGCGGTTGCGGTCGACGAGGGCCAGGCCGCAGATCGCCGCTCCACCCGTGTACAGGAGCGCGGCGAGCGTGACGAGTATGCGGCCGTCGGTGTCGGAGAAGTCGCCCTTGACGACGGCCGCGAGTGCGACGAGAGCAGCGGCGACGACGATCGCCGCCGCTCCCATCCAGAAGATCCGCCTGAGGCGGAGTCTCGTCATGCCTTGGTGGCCGCCTTCTTCGCGGGCTTGGCGACTGTGTTCTTGGTGATGAAGCGCTCGATGAGATCGTGCGCCTCGTCGTCGCGGATCTGCTTCGGCGGGGACTTCATCAGGTACGCGCTCGGTGCCTCCAGCGCGCCCGAGATGCCGTTGTTGAGCGCGAGCTTCGCAAGGCGAACCGCATCGATGACGATGCCGGCCGAGTTCGGCGAGTCCCAGACCTCGAGCTTGAGCTCGACGTTCAGCGGAACGTCGCCGAACGACGAGCCCTCCATCCGGATGTACGCCCATTTGCGGTCGGTGAGCCACGGCACGTAGTCGGAAGGACCGACGTGGATGTTCTTGTCGCCGATGTCGTAGTCG